>NZ_JAAHHU010000225.1:0-8173 GCF_010672095.1 Moorena sp. SIO3I6
ATTGAGCAGTAACGTTTTGATGAGGAATGGATAACCATGACCATTAATACCGCCAAGCTGGAGACCATTATCCAAAATTTTGTCACCAGCACCAGTGAGGTTCAAGGAGCTGCTTTAGTTTCTCCTGATGGACTGCCTATAGCATCCAGTTTACCGAGCGAGATGGATGAAGAACGAGTATCAGCCATGTCAGCTGCTATGTTATCCCTAGGTGAACGGATTGGCTCGGAATTGTCCAGAGGCATTCTAGACCGCATCTTCGTAGAAGGTAATAAAGGTTATGGCATACTAACCAACTGTGGCGAGTATGCTGTTCTATTAGTCTTAGCCACCAAGGCAGCTAAACAGGGGGTGCTGATGCTGGAAATCAAGCGGGTGATTCCAGAGTTGAAGGCAGCCTTAGAGCCTCACCATTCCATACCAGGAATTTATGAAACAAAACTCTAGTTAAAGTGCCACAGCAAAGATATGAAAGGTTGCCACTGCTTATATCATGTCGGGATAATTACCCTTAATAAAAACCTCCCCCATCTCCCCATCTGGCCATCTCCCCATCTCCCTACACTCCCCATCCTCCCGGCGCCCCCGCCCCTTAATTATGGGTATTCAACCAGACTTGATATTCGAGTAGGGTGGGTGAATTTCATCTTGACAGATAGTTCAATATAATGTATTATTTGCTATGATTTTTCGTAAAAATGCTCACTGTTATTTGAATAATTTAAGAAATCCTTTTGATTTTAGGTAACTCAAGATACCTATGGTCTTAACTGGAAGTTGCTATACTTGCAAAGCTATCTAAGCGCCAGGTTTGAGTTAAGCCTATTGCCAATGTCAGATTGCCAATGTCAGAAACCCTGCTGAACCTCTCCTCTCTGATGCTTATATCTTCATTTGACGCATCAGTCATAAGATATAAATTTTTTACTTTACACTTAGGGAATTACTAACCCAATGGTTATAAATGTATTGTAAAATAATTAAAATTTAATAACTTTACTATAAAATCCCAAAAAATGGATAAAAAAAAGAGATTATTAATTAGGTGATGTGACTATCAATAAATTTAAGCCTAGTAATAGGTTAATTGATTTATTATTGACAAGTAATGGCTATCACGAGTTCTTTAGCGGAATTTTCCCTCCCAGAATTGTTTCAGTTCCTCGATCAGGGAAACAAAACTGGATTACTAACCCTCCGATTCAAGCTAAGTAGGCATAGTCAAGAAATAAAAGCTCGACATATTCTACTGCGCCAAGGTCGGATCTTGGCAGTTAGCCATCGTCTGGATCACCAATGCCTGCTGAAAATGATGTGTCAGCGGGGTTGGCTGAGCCCTGAGGTAATTAATGAACAGGTAAATCGATGTCCGGCGAATAAACCTATTGGTCTGTACTTGAAGACTAAGGGATTTATGCATCCAGAGCAGTTGAGACTACTATTTCATGCCCAGGTTATACGCTCAGTTTGTGGCTTATTCAGGCTCAAAGATGCTAAATTTAGGTTTGACTCTAAGGCAACCTTGCCCACGATAGAAATGACGGGTTTAAGCATCTCAGCTACCAAAGCAACTCTAATTGGTCTGCGAGCTCTACCAGATTGGACTGGATTAGCAGACAAGCTACCTGAGACAACCTCCGCACTATCTAGGGCGATGGTGGGTCATCGCCAGTTAGGGCTAGACCCAATGGAAGCTGGAGTTTGGAAATTAGCCAATGGGTCGATTCCCCTCACTGATATTGCAACTCGGTTGGGGAAGTCTCTGGAAACGGTTCAACAGATATCCTTCCGGCTGATTAGCGTGGGTTTAGTCGCAGAAGTGCCTATGCTTACTTCATATCAACAGAACTATTGGCAATCACAGGGATTAGAGCCAGTCGCCGTTGGGGCAAATCGAACTGAGGAGGACAATCCTCAAGAGCTGAGCAATCGCTTTGTGCAACACTTACTTGGTTTCTTAAGGAGGTAATAACAGCTAGGTAGTTTTTGGAGTTAATGGTAGTTTTTATGCAATCAGAGCATGGTAATCCTAATCCAGTGGTTGACAATAATGTTGTCGTGTTTCCGATTCTGCTTCAGAACGGCTAACAGCAAATAAGCGTGGAAATTATGCGTCTAGTTGTGACCGGTGCCGTGGGTGCTGGAAAATCCTCTTTCATTCGCTCGGTTAGCGAAATCGATGTAGTGGATACAGATTGCCTAGCAACGGACGTGACAACTAAAATTAAGCAAAAAACTACAGTAGCGATGGACTTTGGGCGTTTGCAATTTGCTCGAGATATGGCGCTACATTTATATGGTACTCCAGGACAGTCTCGCTTTGATTTCATGTGGGACATCCTGATTCGGAAAGCCCATGCTTACATACTCCTTGTTGATGCCCATCGTCCCAGTCAGTTTAGCTCTTCCCGTCGCCTGCTCAGTTTTATGCAACAGCGTGTAAAAATTCCCCTAGTGATTGGTCTAACCCATGTCGATTGTGATGGAGCTTGGTCAGAAGAGGATATAGCGATCGCATTGGGCTTTGTGGATGAAAGCAATCGACCCCCGATGGTCAGCCTCAATGCCAATCAACGAGATTCTGTGATTCAAGCATTAATAGTGCTAGTACAATATATCATTAAATGTGACATCTCCCACACTCACCCTAATGGTTAGAGTGTGGGCTGATCGCCGTAAAATCTAAATTTAGGATCTAGGGCGTGTCATCAATTAAGCCAGATTACGGCAGCAGCCAGATAAATTGCTCCTAGAAAGTTCTTGGCTCGCTTATCGTAGCGCGTCGCGTTCGCGAAGCGTGACCAAAGGTCAATCCCTCGATATTGCTTGAGTCGGGCAAAGAAATTCGTGGCGCAGATGTCGTGCTTTGTACAAATGTCTGTCATACTCACGAGCAATAGTACGGTTGCGCTTGGGCGGAATAACGGCTGTTTTTCCCTGTTGTTGGAGTCGCTCAATCACGCGCTGATCAGCATCATATCCCTTGTCAGCCAGCAGTGTATCAGCAGCCAAATCTTTAAGCAGGACATCAGCTCCATCGAGGTCACATGCTTGTCCCGGGGTCAAGTGAAAACTGAGGGGATTGCCCAAGGCATCGACGCTTAGCATGAATCTTGGTACTCAATCCACCTTTACTACGACCGATGGCTTCGGTTGACCCATCCCCCCTTTAGCCCCAGCACTGTGCTGGTGAGCACGCACAATAGTCGAGTCAATCATGGCGTATTCGTTGTCCGCATCGTCGGCTAAGGCCTCAAACACCTGTTGCCACACCCCGCGCTTTGCCCATCGACTAAAACGGGTATGAACAACTCGAAAATCACCAAATCTTTCCGGTAAGTCCCGCCAGGGAATCCCAGCTCGATAGCGGTACAACACAGCTTCAACAAACAATCGATTATCTTTAGCTGTTACTCCTACCGTCTCTTTTCGCCCTGGTAGTAGGTCTTTTATCCGTTCCCACTGGTCCGAGACGCAAAGCATAGCGGCGTATCATGATAGCACAGCTCCTGATTGACTAAACTCTCTACAGCTACCGATTCTAAACTAAATTGATACCTATTTGATGACACGCCCTAGCGATACTAGGTTTTGGTGTCTTTAAGCCATTTTGAGGTGTTTTTTGATAACTAGCAACTTAGGTTAGTAGTAGGGTAGATAATGCCAACCCTAGCAGAACTTAGGCAGCAATTCTACCTGTAGCTTCTGTTAATAATTCCCCCTACTACTTCTGGACTAGTGTTCTCGAAGAACAGAGGCTTGATCGCCACCCTTTCATTAAAGGAGTGGTAAAGCAGCTGATCCGCGCGTTGCGATCAAAGATGGGGTGCGACCTCGCGCTTTTTGAAAGCTAAGCGTGAAAGCCCACCAAGAGAGGGAAGAATCACTTCTCAATTTGACACAATCTTTACACACTCTTTACATAATTTTGAGATGATCCAGTGCAACTAGCCGTTACTAATGGTAAAACCCAAATAGTGATGAACGCATATCAAGAAATTACATATAGCATCTGTCAAAAGAGGTATATTTTTGAGTGTTCTGTGTTTATCCAAAATTTGTAAAGGACTAGGCTTACAGCAGGATTGTTCATGAGACTTTTGCTGGTAGAGGATGACAATGCTCTAGCTCTAACCTTGAGTAAAGTGTTGAGAGAGCAGAATTATATTGTAAATATTGCTGGAGATGGGGAAGAGGGTTGGGAGTATGCTCAAGCCTTTACCTATGACCTGATTGTGCTGGAAGTGGATTTCCCCAAGATCGATGGTATCAGCTTGTGTGATGGTATCAGCTTGTGTAAGCGACTACGGAAGGCAAGCTACGATAGAGGGATTTTGCTGTTGCTTTCTCAAGCAGCTACTGCTGAGCAAGTCAAGCTTAATGCTGAAGCTGATGATTATATTGTTAAACCCTTTACAGCCAAGGATCTTTTGACTCGGATTAGGACATTACTGCGTCACCACAGTGTTTCTGGATTAAGGCTACTGGAATGGGGTGATGTCTGCCTAGACCCGAGTACCTGTGAAGTAACTTATAAAGGTCAACTGCTCCATCTCTCACCAAAGGAATACGGTCTTCTAGAACTATTCTTGAGCCATCCGCGCCGAGTATTTAGTCAGAGTTTCATTCTCGGACATCTGTGGTCATTTGAAGACCCTCCTTCACCAGAAACAGTTAGGGCACATGTTAAGGGGTTAAGGCGCAAGCTCAAGAGTGTTGAAGCTGATGATATGATTGAAACTGTCTATGGTATGGGCTATCGCCTCAAGAGCTTACCGAGGAGCAAGAGAAAGAAAATCAAACCAACCCCAACCAGGTTCAATCAGCCTTGGGAGCTTTCTAAAGGAACCATGTGGCGTCAGTTTGCCACTGTAGAACAGGCGGTTAATGCTCTCGAAGCCGGACATCTTACTGAGGAGCTGCGAAAACAAGCCCAGCAGCAAGTCCACAAGCTGGTTAGAGCTTTAGATAAGTTTGGCTTAGTGGAAGGATCACGGCTAGCCCAAACTATTGAGTACTGGCTACAGTTCGTCAGTATAACCAAGACAAGGAACTCCGGTAAACTTAGATATCGGTCAAGACGCAGGAACTATGACAACCAAATAGAATTGCCTAGTCCTCAATTACAGCAGCTAACCTCCCCAACTAATATTCAAAATCTGGCATCTTTGGTAGCACTTCTGTCTGAAGAACTCCAGCAACCTCCATCAGCATTCTCTGGTGATGTCATTAGTGAGTTGGAAGATAATCCAACCATTACTGTCTTAAAAGAGTCTGAACTAACCAAGGATGGTAGATCAGAACCCCTGGCACCCGAGCAATTCCCAAAAAAGCTTCCCTTGATTTTAGTTATCGATGGAGAGGTGCAACTGACACAACAGTTGGAAAGAGAAGCAGTAAATTGGGATATGCAAGTAAAAGTTGTCCTAGATCCCAGGGAAGCCAGATTTGTCATGGATCAAGAAGTACCTGATGTTGTTCTACTGGAGTTGATGTTTCCCAATGATCCAGAGGTCGGAATGGCACTCCTAAAATATTTCCAGAACCAATACCCTCAAATCCCAGTAATCGTTTCTACACAGCAAAATCGGTTTAGCGATCGCGTTGAGGTTGCTCGTCAGGGAGGACGGGCGTTTTTATCCAAACCCGTTACCCCAATACAGTTACTAGAAACCGTTGAAGATGTCTTAAATCAAGCTAGACCTTCCACCGCCAAAGTCCTGGCAGTAGACGATGATCCCCTAGTGCTCGAAAGTATACGACACTTCCTACAACCTTTAGGAGTGCAGATTACTACCTTAGAAGAACCCGATCAATTTTGGGAACAGCTCGAAGCGACAGGACCTGATCTACTGATCTTGGATTTAGACATGCCCCAATTCAATGGGATTGAACTGTGCCAAGTTGTGCGCATTGATCGGATCTGGCATGGATTACCTATCCTATTGCTTTGTGAACACCAAGACTCTGAAACAATTCACCGCATTTATGAAGCTGGAGCTGATGACTATATCTTTAAACCGATAACGAAATCCGAGTTAGTCACCCGTGTTTTCCATCGTCTAGAGCGTACCAAACTGCTCCGTAGTTTAGGAGAAACTGACCAATTAACTGGTGTGGCTAATCGTCGTCAATCTACCATAGAATTTAATCGATTACTGCGTTTATCCCAACGCTACCATCAACCTCTTTGCTATGCCTTATTGGATTTAAACAACTTAAAACAGGTGAATGAGCAATATGGTCATGTGATGGGAGATAGAATGCTTAAGCGGTTAGGACAAATCTTGCGGCAAAAGTTTCGCAGCGAGGATATAGTTGCCCGCTGGGGAGGTAAGGAGTTCTTCATCGGGATGTATGGTCTCAATCGACAGGCTGGGGTCAGAAGGCTCCAAGAAATTTTGGAGACTGTTAGTGAAGAATTTGATAACTGTGAGCTAGTGCAGGTAACATTTAGTGCTGGGGTGGCAGAGTACCCTGAGGATGGCACAGACATCGAAAGCCTCTATCGAGCCGCTGATGAGGCTATTGAGCGAGGCAAAGCCACTGGTCAAGATTGTGTATTCCCAGCTCAATCCCTAGTTGGAAACATCAGTCAATAGTAATTTTTGAGTAGTAATTTTTCAGTAGTAATTTGTCAGTAGGTGAGTAAAGCTTTCTCTGTCTTACACTAAGCTGATTTTGATCTAAGCACCTAAACAAAATTAATTACATATTCTTGACCAAAATTGTCAAGAAATTTTTTGAGATATTTAAGAAAGCTTTTCCAGTTTTCGTAAGCATCAATTTCAATCCACTCATACTTAATAAATTTCCAGAAAATTTTAATTAAGTTGTACTTAGGTGAGTAAGTAGGTAACCAAAATCTATCTAAATTTTTGGCTTTCCATTATTCTAGTTTTTCTAGGATTTTATTGCTCGTGTGTATTGAAGCTTGAGCCATTACTACTACAGTGAGTTTATCTAAATTTTTACTAAAATTATATAAAAATTTAATCACGATTTCACTATCAATTGAGCCCTGATGTATTTCGGAATCTAATTGATTTTTACATCCCATTAATCCGAGAACATTAATTCTTTTGCTTTGGCAACTATTAAGAGTTATTCGTTTTAATTTTTCTTGCCATCCGTAAGGAATATCTGGCTTCAAATAGAATCCACTTTCATCTAAATATCTTAAGTCAATTTCTCCTTTTTTAGCTTGCTGTTTTAGCTCTTTTAGTCTGGGTATCTTTACGTCTAGCTCCCATTAATCAGGGGTTTTACTCGTTCCTATCTTCATTCTTTTCCATTTCATATTCAACTTTTTTATGGTTCTTTTTATAGTTTCCTTACTTACATCTATTTTCCACTCTTTATTGATTTTATTTTTAACTTTGTTTAGGCTTTTTGGTTCAGATTTTACCCACTCCTTTACTTGTTGCCTTTGCTCCTGATTTAATTTAGGTTTTCTGCCCCTACCTTTTTGATTGTATATTCCTAGGATTTTTTGATCTTCCCATCTAGTTAACCAGTTATATATAGTTTTTCGATTAACTCCAAATAATAAAGTTAATTCCTTGTATTAAAATTTTTTATAACTCAACAATATACATTTAGCTCTGTCTCTCACTTGAGGATATTTACTTTGCCAACTTATTCTTTATAAAAGTTTTTTAGTCTCGGGATTTAATTCTCTAATGAATCTCATATAAATACCTATTTTGATCGATTTTATCTAATTGTATATTATTATGTCAAAAATAGGTAATTAATTTTGTGCACCTGCTTATTAAACCCAATTGCTACCAGGTAGGACGTGAAAAATGGAACCGATACATTCACATTATTTTCACAATTGGCTCTACTATTTCACAATTGGCTCTACTATAAAGATAGTTTAAAGATTATCGGTGATATTGAACATAAATGTTGAATGATAGTTAAAAACCTATACAAATAGCCTCTAAATTGATAAAATCGAGGCTAAAAAAAATCTTACAATGTTGCTTCAATGAGATCAAATTTTCCACAAATCGTCAAAAGATACCTAGGAAAACTACCCAGGGTAAGCGCAAGAAAAACGAACTCATAATATGCTAGGGGAACCGATGTCACAATCAAGGTATCCAATGGTCATTGGCTTCGATAAACCCACTAAAACCACCGCAACCAGTCCTAAATCCTCACC
>NZ_JAAHHU010000226.1:0-8150 GCF_010672095.1 Moorena sp. SIO3I6
TATAATTGTGAATATGTAATTGAAATTATGAACAGCTTATCACAAGAGTTTCACCGATTTTTATGCAGGTTAACTGTAATCTCGAAATTATTGATAATGGAGGCAGCTTATTGACATAGACGCATCATATTAAAAGTTTTATCATACTAAAAAATAACTTTTTTATGTATTTTTGTATACAAAATTACATTAGCTTACCCTGGTTTAAGTTCCGCTACTCAAACGATAGTTCTCGTTTACTGACAACACAATCGTGAAGGTATAAATTGATTAATTCTTGGTAAGAAATTCCTTTTTCTTGCGCCTTGGCTTCAAAATATTCTATTACATCAATCCTCAACGGCAAAGTTAATTGTTGCTTTAATTTTTTTGCATAAGGATTCGGGCGGCTTTTCATATTGGCGAGGTCATATTCTGGTTTCATTGTTTTATACTCGATAGTAATGAAGTCATACTATGTCTCTGCTCTATTCGTCGGTCAACTTTTTATCACCCACTTGTATTTCACAATCTAAATGAAATTTTGTTCGATTCTCTGCTACCCAACCCGTTAGAGGTTTAGAGACTTTTAACCATCCACGTTTAAAATTCACAACAGTGATGGAAGTCTCATTTTCAAGCTCCCCGATTTTTCTATATTGTATACCAGGACCTACACGAACGTTAAGTGGAGGTTCTTTGTCATATACTGTCGTCAGACAAGAAAAAGGAAAAATAGGAACCAACAAAATAATAGAAATAATTACAAAGATAGGAGATAATATTCGAAGTAATTTTTGTATATTTTTCGAAAATATTGGAACTTTAAAGATACCAAAATCAGCATTGGGAATATAAGGAGCAAGAAGACATACTATTTCAACAGTAAAAACAATGATTAGAAGCCATTCAGGTAATTTAAGAAGACTTATTCTCATATTTTAAAGCTCCTGAAGCTTTTTAAATAAAAATATAGATGGTCTACCAAAAATATAGGATAATAAAAATTATAATTATAGTTTTCAGGCTAAAACGATATATAGGAAAAGGAAATAAAAAATAGGGAATCAGGAAATCTAGTTAAGATACATATATCATGCTAAATCTTTGTTGTCAATAAAATAGCAATAATTCTTAACAAAACTTCCCGAATTGTGTTTATTTTTAGCTAATTGACCTGAAGGGGTTGAATATTGAGCTACAAACCTTATGGATTCAGAATTAGAGGAAGTTGTCGTAAAAAAGAACGGTCTCCATTGTCAACAAAACCGTTATAGTTCATTTAGGGTTAGGGTGGACAGTAGTTGATACAGATTCACCAAGCTGGGCTTTGGCACCTTGATGAACACTGCCCACCCTAAGATTAATAACAATGGTGCAAGATTCCAGTTTTAATTAACTGAAATCTTGCTAGCTCAACTGAATTTTGCCCCCCTAGCCCCCCAACTTTGGGGGGAACAAGAGTCAATTCTCAAAAAGCTGACCGATCAAGCAGTAAAATATCTAGCGATGGGGTGATAAGCTACAATTGCTGTCGTAGATTGCTCTGGATACAATTGCTCACTCTCATCCATGTATAACTTAATGCGATCGCATTCCAACAAATCCAACTGCTTGTACTGATCCTGGAGATTTGGACAAGCGGGATAGCCAAAACTATACCGTGAACCTTGATAGCGCTGAGCCAACACATCCCGAATGCTATCGGGTTCTCGATCTGCGAACCCTAACTCCCGACGAATCCGAGCATGACTCCACTCCGCCAAGGCTTCAGCGATTTGTACCGCCAATCCGTGGTAATACAAATAATCGGTATATTGATCACCATCAAATAATTTCTTAGCGTACTCTGTGGCAATATCACCTACAGTTACCGCCTGCATTGGGAACACATCGAATTGACCTGCTTCTGCCAACTCCTTCGGTAAAAAGAAATCCGCTATACACAAACGCTTACCAGACCGTTGCCGAGGAAACTCAAATCGTGCCACCTCTTGCAATTCCTTCGAGTCTTTAGCGCCTTCAGGATTCATCCCTTGGGCATCATAAATTATCAAGGAATTCCCCTCAGCTAAACAAGGAAAATATCCATAGACTACCTGGGGATGTAACAAGTTCTCAGCAAGAGTTTTTTCCTTCCATTTCGCCAGAATTGGGTCAACCTTTTCCTTCAAAAACTGATTATACTCTTCCCTCGACTGGTCCTTTGGCTTCCGAAACTGCCATTGTCCAGCAATCAACGCCTGCAAATCAAGATACCAAAAGACTTCCTCGAAGGAAATATCTTCTGGCTGGAGTATCTTGGTTCCCCAGAATGGCGGTGTTGGACGCTCAATATCCAAGGTTACCCCTTCCGAACGATTAGTATCTGGGGGAGTTGAAGGGGGAGTTGAAGGTTGAAGGTTAGATGCTTGCAGGTTGTTTTGTGAACCATTCTCCTGTAACTTGTCAACTTTCAACTCGGAAGACCCTTCAACCGCTACACCATTCTCTACTTCATCGATAAACCCTTTGATATCATCCCAGTTACCAGCTGATTTTGCTGGCATTAACTTATCCATGAAATGGAGGTCAGAAAAGGCATCTTTACCATAAACCACCTGACCGTTGTAGGTATTCTGGCAGTCCTTATGGACAAATTTTGGTGTTAGGGCAGCACCCCCTAGAATAACTGGTACCGTAATTCCCCGCTCATTAAAGGTTGCCAAATTATCCTTCATAAAAGCGGTAGACTTCACCAGTAGCCCACTCATGGCAATACAGTCAGCATTGTGCTTTTCATAAGCATCAATAATATTTTCCACTGGCTGTTTAATCCCCAAGTTAATCACCTCGTAGCCATTGTTGGACAAGATGATATCTACTAAATTCTTGCCAATATCGTGAACATCTCCTTTCACCGTAGCAATTACAAAGGTACCTTTAGCATTCTTCCCTGCTTCAGATTTTTCCATATATGGCTCTAAATAAGCCACTGCTGCCTTCATGGTTTGAGCGGATTGTAATACAAATGGCAGCTGCATTTGCCCAGAACCAAATAGTTCTCCTACCACTTTCATACCGTCCAGCAAAAAGGTATTGATAATCTCCAGGGGAGGATATTTTTCTCGGGCTTTCTCCAGTTGTTCTTCTAAACCAATCCGTTCCCCATCAATAATATGACGCTTGAGCCGCTCTTCTACCGATAGGTTTTCATCCTGGGAGCGATCGCGTTTTGTAGTTTTGCCTTCAAACAGAGTAGTCAGCTCGGCCAAGGGGTCATAGGTACACACATCCCCATCAAACTCCCGCTGATCATAAATCAGTTTTCGACAAACCTCTTGATGCTCTGGCTCAATTTTAGCTAAGGGTAAAATCTTACTAGCACTAACAATGGCTGCATCCATCCCCACTTGCATTGCTTCGTGCAAGAACATGGAATTAAGCACAATTCGTGCTGCTGGGTTTAGTCCAAAGGAAATATTAGAAACCCCCAGCATAACATGACACCCAGGCAATTCTTCCCGAATCCGACGAATGGATTCGATTGTCGCTTTGCCGTTTTCCCGGTCTTCCTCAATTCCTGTGGAAATTGGTAACGCTAGCGTATCAAAGAAGAGTTCGTGAGCTGGGATACCATATGCGATCGCATCGTTATAAGCACGTTTAGCAATTTCAAACTTCTTATCCGCTGTCCGCGCCATACCATCTTCATCGATAGTACCAATTACCACTCCCGCGCCATAGATTTTAGCTAACTCCAGTACCTTATAGAACCTAGGTTCCCCATCTTCGTAGTTAGTGGAGTTCAGGATACACTTACCCCCAACTACCTTTAAGCCAGCCTCCATCTTTTCCCATTCCGTAGAGTCCAGCATCAGGGGTAAGGTGGAATTTGTGACTAAACGGGAGGCCAATTCGTTCATATCCCGAACTCCATCCCGTCCCACATAGTCCACGTTAACATCTAGGACGTTAGCCCCTTCCCTAATTTGGGATTTAGCCAAAGATACCAATCCATCCCAATCTTCTGCGTTGAGCATGGTGCGGCACTTTTTAGAACCACTAGCATTGAGGCGTTCACCAACAATTAGGAAAGAATTATCTTGCTCATAAGGTTGGGAGCTGTAAATCGATGCTGCTGACGGTTCATGCTTAGGATGTCGCTCCTTCGGGGTCAGGGTTTTGGAAAGCTCCGCTAACTGTTGAATATGAGCTGGCCTAGTACCGCAACAGCCACCAATAACTTGTACTCCCAAATCCTCTACAAAATGCATCAGTGCCATCCGCAGTTCCATGGGAGTAAGCCTGTAGTGAGCATGCCCTCCGACATTTTCCGGTAATCCAGCATTAGGGATACAAGAAACCACAAATGGGGAACACTCAGACAAGTATTTGATATGTTCCTTCATTTGCTCTGGCCCAGTGGCACAGTTAAGACCAAGGATATCAATCGGGTAAGGCTCTAGAATCGTTAGCGCCGCATTAATTTCTGACCCCACCAGCATAGTACCCATCACTTCCATAGTGATCGATACCATCAGTGGGAGTCTTGCCCCTTTTTTTTCAAATACCTCTTCTATGGCATTCAGCGCTGCCTTAATTTGCAGCACATCCTGACAGGTTTCCACAATCAGCAAATCAGAACCGCCATCATACAACCCTAAGGCTTGTTCCACATAGGCGTTCTTCAAGGTATCAAAATCAATATGTCCCAGGGTAGGGAGTTTAGTACCAGGACCCATGGACCCTGCCACAAACCTAGGTTTTTCTGGAGTAGAGTATTCCGCTGCCATCCGTTTCCCTAGTTCCGCAGCAGCTTTATTTAGGTAATAGGCTTGGTCAGCTAGATCATATTCTGCCAGTACAATCGAGGTACCCCCAAAGGTATCCGTTTCAATCACATCTGCTCCCACCTCCAGGAAGCCCCGATGCACCTTTTCCACTGCTTCTGGTTTAGTATGGACAAGGTACTCATTACATCCCTCGTACTCAGGTCCACCAAAGTCTTCAGCGGTAAGGTTTTGGGTTTGGAGAGATGTTCCAGTTGCCCCATCAAATACGATAACCGGGCGCTTTGGGCTATGGAGGTGATTGAGGAAAGGGCTATTCATAGATTCGATTCAGTTGCTATTTGTTGACCGTTGACAGTGTACGGTTGAGAGTTTAGGTAATTTAGTTGATTTATGTCGGCTCTTATAATTACTTTATCAAAAATCACACAAATTGCTTTATTTAATTTTTGTTATAATTTAAATTTTAGGTCAAATTAGGTTTTTTAGAAAAAAACTAATTGTTTTTTTTTACAGTTGTTTATGTAGGGTTTAATTAACTTCAGTTAAAGGGTAAAACAAACAGTAATTTACAAATTACATTATCAAATAATTAGTATAAATTCAATAGTGTGCAACGTTAATTTACTAGTTTGGTAAATCCATTAAAGCCGATTTATAGCGTTGATCATACTTATAGTTAACAGATGCAGCGCTAACGACTCAGTTTACGTCGGCACGGATCTCTTAGAAAATCCCTTGGGATGGTGAGTCCCTACGGTGCAGAAAAAGTTAGGCAGTGCAGGGATTAAAAACACCGGCTTACTTTGGGTAGCCAATTGTGTCCAATTCCAGAAACTGCTGAAAGACAATCTCCTCTAAAAAATGCTATAATATAGAGTAACTATGTGATGGGAAAGACCATGCAAGTTAAAGACTTGACTATTGAAGAGTTTAAGCTGCTCATCCTGAAGCTGCTTTTGCCCAGTGGGTTGCTATGGCCTGCAAATTAATATTGGTCGGGCAATTACGACTATTTCATGATTCCCCTCGAGAAGAGAGTGTGGGGAGATGGGGAGATGGGGAGATGGGGAGATGAGGAGATTTTTATTGCATTCGCGTAGCGTGGCCTTAGGCCAATCCTGTTCATCTCACCATGGGATCGCCTCAAGGTCAAAATGCGAACGCGCCCCGCGTGACCTTAGGTCAATCGCATTCATCCCATCCTATGATGCCCTCAACTTTTCCCTGTTCCCTTGTTTACATCTTAACTAAAAATGCTATCCCTATTTCAGCTTTCTGTCTTTTGTTGCCATAAAAGATAGGAAGCTAATTTTTTGATTACCAATAATAACTCGAATTAAGTAAGCCTTCAGCTGAAGGCTGATAGCTGATAGTTTACATTATAAACCAAATATAGCAATTCTCTATGCCATGAGGTACAAAGGTATCCCCCTAAATCCCTATTATCAAGGGGGACTTTGACCTCATAAATCCTAGAAAGGGATCCCCCTAAATCCCCCTTATCAAGGGGGACTTTGACCTCATAAATCCTAGAAACGCTATAAACCAAAAGCTGATGATAACAACACCAGAAAATTATCAGCTTTGTTTTAATACTATTCCCTCTTACTTATGCCCACACTACCCACACTTTTCACATTCTCCTATTGGCCATATTTCGTAATAAAAAAAAATCACCAACCTCTTGACAATAAGTTAATTTATAAATATATTAATAATATAACCACTTAAGAGAAAAGATTCTCATGACTGAAAACATTCCCCCCACCCCAGACAACCAAGGTCGCAAACCTAAGAAATTCAAGCTCTTGTTGATCGGTACTCCTAAACAGGTTCGCGATACAATTAATGCCCTGTATTCCCTTAAGTATGCATATCCCTACGAGTGGAGCACTCCCGAGCCCACCGAAAAGCCTGGTGAGGTGATGACCACTTTGGTGCGATATTTTTACCTAGACTAGGATAGGAATTTGCCAGGGCTTTTAGGCCCTGGCCACCATCAAGATTGAAAGTTGTTTTCTGAAGCGGGATGAAGTAGTATGGAATAGGATAAGTCAGAGGTTAGAATGTGGTTGCTTTCGAGCAATTGCTGACTAACTCTGGAGGAATGTTTTTAGTCATTAGAATTGATTTCATTGAGTTGACCTATTGTGTACTCGTTTTTGTGTACACAATAGAATTCGGTCAAGACTTGGGGTTAACCAGAACTTGACCGAGTTTTTTTTTGCTATATATTTAAGCATTCAGTTATCAGCTGTCAGCTGTCAGCTATCAGCTATAAGCATACGGCGGTTTGCATAACTATCAGGTACACAGGATTGTTTTCCCTCTTCCCTCTTCCCTGCTCCCTGCTCCCTGTTCCCTGTTCCCTGTTCCCTGTTCCCTTTGCTATATGCTTACCCCAGATGCACGTAATCTAAATCTAATAATGTTTCTAATTTCCCTATGGGAAGATGGCACAGGAATTCTCGGACACTGGATACTTTCTGGGCGCGCAAAGCAAATAATGTCCCACAGTAGGGAAGATGTTTAACTGCTAAAGCAAAATCTTTCTGTAGAGGGATGTCTTTGTATTGTTCGTAGCTTGTTTCTATTTCTCTAACCAAAGCGTCATAGTTAGCTTTAATTTGATTAAATAATTCCAACCATTTGGGATAGTAAGTTAAAAACTCTTCTCCTTCATTGGTTAAAATAATCTCCAATATACTACGAGTAGAAAATCCGCTTTTGGCAGAAGATATTTCTATATATTTCGCCGATTTTACTTTAAGTCGATTAAAGCGATGGTCGCAAACAATATAGCCCTCTGATATCATCGGATCTAAAGCTTCTGTAGCTTTGATAATCAAGGGTAACGTTGTTAAAGGATACGTCTTAACAATTTCCCATCCATATTTTCCTTCCCATTTACTGGGTAATTCTTCCTGCAATGTCTGAATATTTCTCGCCCCATGCAGGATGAGTTGTTCTCTATTATGTCGCACTACAATGCGATTATAAGGAGTCATTAACTCAAACATAAAACAGTATGCTGTTTCCTGGGGCAATTGATAACCTGCGGAGTGCCAAACTTTCCAAAAAAGTTCGGCAAATGTCAGGTCAAATCCTTTAACTTCAGCAATTCCATCCGGGGTCCCAGTTGATTGAACTCTCCATTCCCCTTGGTAAAAATAGAGAACCATCAGGGAACCATCTAATTTTTCATAAACACGAGTGTTTTTCCAGTCAAGAGTTGCGGCTTGACTTTCTCCGTAGTTAAAAAATTTATCATAGGGATAAGATATGCAGGGTAATCGCATCTTAATCCAGTTCTAAAATTACTCTAACTTGACCATTAATTTGACTGTACACTGCAAGTTATGACATGCACAAAGCTGATGTATTTAGTGTTCAAGA
>NZ_JAAHHU010000227.1:0-8120 GCF_010672095.1 Moorena sp. SIO3I6
GAAATTGCTACCAGAGAAATTTTAGTAGATTGGCAGCAACAGTTTCCCCAAGCTTTGTTACTTCAAACCTTCACCAAGCCCATTTTTGGGAAGCCTACGTTCTTTTTTGAAATCATTGAGCGCCGCTTTCAGGCCAAGGGCTTTGGAGAAGGGAATTTTCGTGCTTTGTTTGAAGCCATCGAGCGGGAACAGAACAAGCGAGGAGCTTTAGGAACTGGTGAATTATCCAGGTGAATTCAAGCTATTCCAGCTCGATCCCTTTTTCCTGCAATTTGGCTAAAAGGGCTTGCATCTGTTGTCGTTCCTGAGCCAACAAGGCTTCAGCTTGCTCTGCTCTCGATTCAGCTTCTTGCTTCCCTTGGGCTAACTCAAGATAGGTAGCAAAAGGCTTGCCATCCGGTCGATAGATCTGGAGTTGTGTACCACTCATATCAAACCGAATCCCCAATCTCGGACTCACCCAATCGCTGATCGAGTCAATCACCTCTAACTTACCCTGATTACGCAGCCAGCCACTCAAGTCCACTTTATCTGGGTCATAGAGATAATACTCTTCAACCCCATAGCGGTCATAAAATGCCAGTTTTTTGGCCATTTCGGTGAGGGTGTTTCCTGGAGAGAGTATCTCAAACACCACTTGTGGGGGGATATTATCTTCTTTCCACTGTAGATAGGAACTACGATCACCTTTGGGTCTACCAAAGATCACCATCCCATCAGGAGCAGTACAAATTTTATTATTGCCTTCTACGGGATACCACAGTAAGTCTCCTACCACCAAGACATTAGGGTCATCCTGAAACAGGGCATCTAAACCGCCTTGAATTGTGACAATCCAGCGAAACTGTTTAGTATTGTCTGACATCGGTTTTCCATCACGTTCGGGGTAGATGACGTCTAGTTTAGTCGGAGAAGATAGGGGTGCAACCATTGCTTGACCTCTGTTATAGTGTTCAGATTCTTGACGGTTGACGGTTGAGTGTTAAAGGTTTTGGAAAAACCCATCAACTATTATTTCTTCCAAGGAAACTTGGTACCCATCTCAGTTAGAGCAGAAAATACTAGATACAGGATGAGTAGACCAACAGTAGCTAGAAACAAAACGATATCATTATCCATAAAATTAAGGGAATCGGGAATCGGGAATCGGGGAGAAGAATTTAGGCCAATATAACCAAAAAATTAGTTGATATAATTATACTAAATAAAGACTCCCTAGCATTCAGCTGTATGCTGAATGCTTACACCACTAATGAAGCTTCCTGTTCTCTTCAACAGATAACAATTGGTCAAGCCAACCCTGAAACTCTTCTACAGAAGCAATAGTAATTCCTTGTCGAAGCAAAGTTTTCAAGACAGAGACCGACTTAATCTGGTTAATTGTCTCAACCAACTCCCTTGGCAAATCCTCAAATCGTACCTGAAGCACTTCCAAAAGAGTCTCTCGACTAGTTTGGAGAATGCCTTCTTCCATCCCCTCTTTACGAGCAAGGCGCTCTATACTGGTAACATAGGGCATTGTGCTTTCTTCCTCAAAACTGCTGTTCTTGCTCAAGAGACAGCAATTGGTCAAGCCAACCCTGAAACTCTTCAACAGAAGCAATAGTAATTCCTTGTCGAAGCAAGGTTTTCAAGACAGAGACCGAGTCAATCTGGTTAATTGTCTCAACCAACTCCCTTGGCACATCCTCAAATCGTACCTGAAGCACTTCCAAAAGAGTCTCTCGACTAGTTTGGAGAATGCCTTCTTCCATCCCCTCTTTACGAGCAAGGCGCTCTATACTAGTAACATAAGGCATTGTGCTTTCCTCCTCAAAACGTCTGACTTGCTGTTTAAACCCAATCTGAAAGCTATCCGGTAATGTCATCATCCAGTCGATGAGCCGGAATAATTCTAGGATATCTTGTCTACTATACCCTCGTTGATAAAGACTCTTGGCAATGCTTAATTTGCCCTGATACCGTCCCTCGGGATTTTGAACAGTTTGCTGAGTGGTGCGATGTGCAGCCACAATCACAGCAAAAGGATTAGTGCTTTGTTCTAGTTTAGACAGCTGATAATCTAACAGCTTAGCTACTGGAAACTGCAATAAAACTCGACAACCCCAAATCTCGTAATTGTATTCAGTTGGTCGCCAAGACTCTTCATCATCAGCGAGAACAGCTAAACTGACTACCTTCCGTCGATACATATCAAAGATGCGATAGTTGTAGACGTACATCCTTTCCGCAAAGACTGACTGAGCCTGACTCTGTACTTCCACATGAATCAGTACCCACGTTTCTTCACCGTCTTGTCGCCAAACTTTGACCAGTTTATCGGCTTCCCTGCTGCCAATTTCTGCATCTCGAGCCACCTGTTGGAATTCTGTATCAAGAAATTCATAGCCTCTTTCCCAGTCAATGTTACGGTCAATCTCGGGAAAAAAGAATGCCATGAAGGATTCAAAATAGATGGAAAGCGCTTCTTTCCAGGGATTATCGTAATCGGCTCTTGGATTGGTCATTGAGTATGATCAAGCTGAATTATGCTATCTTAGCAAAGCCCTTGTCAGCCAATTCCTGTTTAACATTTTTAAAAAACGTTGCAGACGCGATCGCAAAGCGGTTCCAAACGAACTTCGCAAAACGGTTCAAAAGGAACATCCCTAAACCGGTTCTCATAATAATAAGGTACACAAGATTGTTTCCCGATTCCCGATTCCCGATTCCCGATTCCCGATTCCCGATTCCCGATTCCCTCCTAAACCCTCAAACGCCTTTCAATCCCATTTTCCCAACAATCACACATCTCCTGAACTGTCATCTCAATCACACACTGACCATTTCCTACCAGTACTCGTAAACCAGCATTTTCCCCTTGAACAACACCCAGTTGTTGCCAATATCCTTCATCCCCCAACTGTTGCTGTAGATAAGATTCCCAACTTGTTTCCTGTTGAGGACTCACAGAAACCAGAATCCGACTCCCCCCCTCACCAAATAGCACCTGATCCCAGCGCAGGTCTAACGACTCGGAGCTATAGCCTAGAGTAATGTCTGCCCCCAACTTACCTGCGATACAGGATTCAGCCAAAGCCACCACTAATCCCCCTTCAGCACAGTCATGAGCAGAATTTACCCAACCTTGACTGATACCCTCTCGCGTTACCGTTTGGATACGACGCTCTAAATCAAAATCCACTACTGGTGGCTTGCCCGCAACCATGCCATGAATAGTTGCCAGATACTCGGACGCACCTAATGTAATTTGGGATTTAGTTTGGGATTGACTATTTTCCCAGTATTTAGTCCCCAATCCTAATAAATAGATTAAATCCCCTTCAGCTTGCCAACCTTGACCACAGGTTTTAGTAATATCAGCAACTAATCCCACCATCCCTACCACTGGCGTCGGGTAAATCGACTGAGGATTGCCGTCACTATCAATGGTTTCGTTATACAAGGAAACATTCCCCCCAGTCACAGGAGTGCTCATTTCCCGGCAAGCCTCTGCTATTCCTGCACAAGCAGAGGCCAGTTGCCAGTAACCCACAGGCTTTTCAGGAGAACCAAAATTCAGATTATCGGTTACTGCCAAAGGTTCTGCACCCACACAGCTGAGATTCCTTGCTGCTTCTGCTACCACAGCCTTTGCCCCTTCATAGGGGTCAAGATAAACATAACGGGAATTACAATCCACCGTTGCCGCCACACCACCAGACGAGGTTACAGGTTGAAGGTTGGTTTCAGGTTGAAGGTTAGTAGGTTGAAGGTTAGCAGGTTGAAGGTTAGTTTCAGGTTGCAGGTTAGCAGGTTTAAGGTTAGCAGGTTTAAGGTTAGCAGGTTTAAGGTTAGTTTCAGTTGAACCTTGGCCTTTCGGCCACGCTTCGCGAACAACATTCAACCTGTCAACATTCAACCTTTCAACATTCAACCTTTCAACATTCAACCCTTGTGGGCGTAACCGAATCACCGCAGCATCAGCGTTTCCTGGCAAAATTAAGGTATTGTTCTGGACTTGGTGGTCGTACTGGCGATAAACCCAACGTTTCGACGCAATAGTTGGAGTATCTAGGAGTTGACCTAGGATGTCATTCCAACTGTAATGTTTGCCGTTAATGTCAATACCTTTAACATTACAGGGAGGGAGGGAATCCCCATGCCATTCCCAAGCCTGTAAAGCATAGTCTGGTGGTTCTGTCAATAGCTCCCGCTGATAAATTGGAGTATTATCGGCTAGAGCAGTAGCTGGGATTTCTGCTGCTACCTCTCCTTGGAACAAAATCCTGACCAAAGGTTCTTCGATTACCTTACCTGCTACCACAGCATGGAGTCCCCAACGGTGGAAAATATCTATCAGTTCCTGTTCTCGACCCTTGTGGGCAACAAACAGCATTCGTTCTTGGGATTCCGACAGCAAGTATTCATAAGGCACCATACCGGTTTCTCGCACTGGCACCAGGTCTAAATCGAACTCAATACCCAAGCCCCCTTTAGCTGCCATTTCTGAAGTCGAACAGGTTATCCCAGCGGCTCCCATATCTTGAGCAGCTACTACCGCACCGGTTTGAAATGCCTCAAGACACGCTTCAATCAAAGACTTTTCTAGGAACGGGTCCCCCACTTGCACCGCTGGGCGGTCATCTAGGGATTGATCCGTAAGTTCCGCACTAGCAAAACTTGCCCCTCCCATGCCATCTCTACCGGTAGTGGACCCAACATAGAGCACAGGATTTCCAACTCCAGAGGCTCCAGAGGTAACAATTTCTGGAGTTTCCATCAGTCCCAGAGCCATCACATTCACCAAGGGATTACCAGTGTATGCCCGGTCAAAGTAAACTTCACCCCCTACAGTAGGGACACCCACGCAATTGCCATAGTGACTGATTCCTGCTACTACCCCATTAAACAATCGTCTAGTGTTGGCATTATCCAAAGTCCCAAAGCGCAGAGAGTTTAAGACCGCAATCGGGCGAGCTCCCATGGTAAAAATATCCCGTAGAATCCCCCCTACTCCGGTAGCAGCTCCTTGAAACGGTTCTACTGCTGAGGGGTGATTGTGGGATTCGATTTTAAAGGCCAGTTGTAGCCCATCACCTAAGTCTACAACACCAGCATTTTCCCCAGGACCGACTAGAATACGTTTGCCTTCTGTGGGAAATTGCTTCAGTAGAGGACGGGAGTTCTTGTAGCAGCAATGTTCCGACCACATCACACCGAACATTCCCAGCTCAGCTTTATTGGGATGACGCCCTAGGCGCTGGACAATTTCTTCATATTCAGAAGGGGTTAACCCTTCAGCAGCAATCTCTTCTGGGGAAAAGGAGGTAGAGGAATTAGTGGGCATATCACTCTGGGCACAAACGGCACAGAGATTATTTTATAGAGTATTGAGCCAATTATGATCAATAGCCAGACTTCTTCAGCTCCTTTGGTTCCCGTCCTTGGGATTTTTGCGTGCGATCGCGAAGCGCTTCCAAAGGAACATCGCGTATCAGGTATCAGGTATCAGCTATCAGCTATCAGCTTTTAGTTTTTAGTTTATGCGCTACGCGCACGCTACGCTAACAGCTTATGTGCTACGCGCAGGCTACTTGAGTGGCTATTGGCCAACGGCTGAGCGCTGACTGCTGACCGCTGACCACTGACTTCTGACTTCTGACTTCTGACTTCTGACTTCTGCTATACCTTGCCAATTCCTTAGCCACAATAAAATCACCCACGTGGGTAATGTCTCCGGTCTATTCCCCGTATTACTGTATAAGCATAGCTGCAACTTACAATCTTATCACCCCTAAAAGCGCAGCTCTATCAATCTATCCATTAATCTATCCATTGGAGGCAAATCCATTATGTCTAGGAATTTCGATCATCTAGCATACTCTGTATCCACCCTAGTTTATCAATACAATTGCTATAGCCCAGACACAATCGAATACGTTTTATTTAATCAAGGACTCCTAGCCGGTCTCCAAAGACAAGCCGAAGCTAGCGACAGTCCAGTTTACTTAGAAGGGTATCAGATCGGACAGAGCTATTAAGTTGTTATCGAGGTTATCCACTTATGGCCTTGCACGCACTGGGGGGAATGCGCAGAGCAAGTCATGAATCGTAGGGTGGGCAGTGCCTACCAACGCGGTTTGCAAGCTTCATTATCTGTCTGGTGCACTGCCCACCAGAGCAATTAGCCTGCTTTTCCCCAGTCAATCCTGGATCAGACTACGAATTTCTCTAACTTGTTCGATATACTGCCCATCATTCCAAACTGGTACAACTCCTTCGTAAGAAATCGGTTCAACTAAATCAATCCATGAGCGACAGCCTCCGTACTCTTGGTGGTAGGGAGTGATCACAGGCTCAGGTAACTGATAAGTACGCAAAAGCAGTACATATAAAGGTTGACGTGGCTTCCACTTCCAACGCTCACTCACAAATTGTTCATTCCAAATATGATAGGGTAGCAGCGCAGCAACAGTGGATTGCTCCGTTACTGGCAAAATATCAGTAATAGACGCCCAGCTACCAATCCGAACAGTTTCCGGATGCCAACCTGAGGGCACAGGTTTCACAACTCCCCCATAGTCAGGTTTAAGCAAATTAGGCTTTTGATGCTCATAGGTAGGGTAGAGTAAAACCTTGTGGTGAGCCACACTGAAGCAGTTGCCCTGTTCACGAATACCGCCTTTGCGTAACAGCATAATCGTTTTGCCCGCTTCTAAGGCATCAACCGCAACAGCCCATTCTTTGAGGGCATGGGTAGTAGTTGAAAGCATAAATTTAGTAATGGGACTTTTCCAATAACAATAAGAGGTTTGCGTTTTCCTAGGATAGAATGCCAATATTACTCTCAGTAGGGAATAGGGAGTCGGGAGTAGGGAGTAGGGAGTAGGGAGTCGGGAGTAGGGAGTAGGGAGTCGGGAGTAGGGAGTCGGGAGTAGGGAGTCGGGAGTAGGGAGTAGGGAGTCGGCAGTGGCCTCCAGAAAATTGAATGTACCATCTGGCCATCTCCCCATCTGGCCATCTCCCCCACACTTCCCACACTTCCCACACTTCCCGCGCCCCCGCCCCACCCTCCCGATTCCCGATTCCCGATTCCCGATTCCCTGTTCCCTGTTCCCTGTTCCCTGTTCCCTTTGCTATACCAACCACCCATGAGTAATTCTCAAGCAAACAACCGTAAAACTATTAACAAAGTCGCTATTGTAGGAGGAACCCACGGCAATGAATTTACCGGTGTATACCTAGTCAAAAAGTTTGAGAAGTTTCCAGAATTAATCACTAGACCTAGTTTTGAAACCTTGACAAAAATAGGTAATCCCCAAGCCTTTCAAGCGGCTAGGAGATATATTGATACAGACTTAAACCGCTGCTTTGCTAAAAGTGACCTGGAAAATCCTGAGCTTTCTTTCTATGAACAAACCCGAGCAAAAGAGATGGCTACAACCCTAGGACCAAAAGGCAATTCCCAGGTAGATTTTATTCTAGATTTGCACAGTAGCAGTGCTAATATGGGGTTTACTATAATTCTCGTCAACAACGACCCCTTTAATTTGCAACTCGCTGCTTATCTGAGTTCCCTTGACCCCTTAGTTAGAGTTTTAAGTTCCATTGAACCAGGTAAAGAAAATCCCTTTCTAAACTCTCTATGTAATTTCGGGTGTTCTATTGAAGTCGGTCCCATTGCACCAGCTAGTCTCAAGGGCGCTATTTTTCAGAAAACTGAAGCCTTAATTCACGCCACGTTAGATTATATTGAAGATTATAATAACGGTAAACTATTATCAAACACTTATCCCCTTACCATTTATCACTATTTAAAAGTAGTTGACTATCCCAGAAACAAAGCTGGTGAACTAGAAGGTATGATTCATCCTGAGCTCCAGGGCAGAGATTATCAAGAACTCAATCCTGGTGACCCGATGTTTCTTACCTTCGATGGCACCACAATTTACTATGAAGAAGACGCCACGGTTTGGCCAGTATTTATTAATGAAGTTGCTTACTATGAAAAAGGAATAGCGATGTGTTTGACTAAAAAAGAAATACTTACTTAGTGTTTAGGGAACAGGGAACAGGGAACAGGGAACAGGGAAAGAGTGGGGAGATGGGGAGATGGGGAGATGGGGAGATGGGGAGAT
>NZ_JAAHHU010000228.1:0-8101 GCF_010672095.1 Moorena sp. SIO3I6
CCGAGAAATTCCAGCGGATATTGTTTATGAAGACGATTTAGCCCTTGCCTTCAAGGATATTAACCCTCAGGCACCAGTTCATATTCTGGTAATTCCCAAGAAGCCCATTCCTCAACTGGCAGCAGCTCAGTCTGAAGATCAAGCCCTGATGGGACACCTGCTCTTAACTGCTAAGCAAGTTGCTGAGCAAGCCGGTTTGACCAATGGCTATCGACTGGTGATTAATAATGGTGCTGATGGTGGTCAAACGGTTGATCACCTGCATTTGCACATTTTGGGTCAACGCCAAATGAAGTGGCCTCCTGGCTGAGGTTTTTTTTAATGCTCAGTGTTGAGTGCTTAGTCGTAAGTAGGTTTCTAAGTTAGGAGTTACGGAAAGAACCAGGCTCAGGCTCTATATTTCAGGCTCTATATATATAGGCGTTCGATGGAGGGCCTCTAGTTTTATGCGATCGCTATCTTGTATGCGATCGCTATTTTGGTTTACCTATTCTTCCTAGATCACATTCATATTTATTTGTCAATACTTACGTAATATAAGTCTTACTTATTTACATTATTTAATAAGCTGAGGGTAAATTACTCTCAAACCCCTTTACAAAACTAAATATATTGCTTAATATAAATACATGAAGGCGCACACAAGCCGGACGAACCTCGAAAAGTTCATATTCATACCCGCAATCATAAGAACATGACTACTGTATTACAGCAGAGCAACACCTCTGTGTGGTCTCAGTTCTGCAATTGGGTCACCTCCACCAACAACCGCCTCTATGTAGGCTGGTTCGGTGTCTTAATGATCCCAACCCTGCTAGCTGCTACCACCTGCTTCATCATTGCTTTCATCGCTGCTCCTCCTGTGGACATCGATGGTATCCGCGAGCCCGTTGCTGGTTCCTTGATGTACGGAAACAACATCATCTCTGGTGCTGTTGTTCCTTCTTCTAACGCCATTGGCCTACACTTCTACCCAATCTGGGAAGCTGCTTCATTAGATGAGTGGCTATACAACGGTGGTCCTTACCAGTTGGTAGTGTTCCACTTCCTGATTGGTGTATTTGCCTACATGGGTCGTGAGTGGGAACTGAGCTACCGCTTAGGTATGCGTCCTTGGATCTGCGTAGCTTACAGCGCACCGGTTGCAGCTGCTAGCGCCGTGTTCCTGATCTACCCAATCGGACAAGGTTCTTTCTCCGATGGTATGCCTCTAGGTATCAGCGGAACCTTCAACTTCATGTTCGTGTTCCAAGCTGAGCACAACATCCTAATGCACCCCTTCCACATGCTAGGTGTAGCTGGTGTATTCGGTGGTTCCTTGTTCAGTGCAATGCACGGTTCTTTGGTAACCTCCTCCTTAGTACGTGAGACTACCGAAACTGAGTCTCAGAACTATGGTTACAAGTTCGGTCAAGAGGAAGAAACTTACAACATCGTGGCAGCTCACGGCTACTTCGGTCGTTTAATCTTCCAATACGCTTCCTTCAACAACAGCCGTTCCTTGCACTTCTTCTTAGGTGCATGGCCTGTAATCGGCATCTGGTTTACTGCACTGGGCATCAGCACCATGGCATTTAACCTCAACGGTTTCAACTTCAACCAGAGCATCATCGACTCACAAGGTCACGTGATCAACACCTGGGCTGACGTACTAAACCGTGCCAACCTAGGTTTCGAGGTAATGCACGAGCGTAACGCTCACAACTTCCCTCTAGACCTAGCAGCTGCTGAAGCTACTCCTGTAGCTTTGACTGCTCCAGCGATCAACGGCTAATAAGATCGTAATCCGATCACCCCTAGGGGAGTACAAAGGTACCCCCTAACAGCGCTCTCCAAAAAGGGAGCGCTTTTTTATTTGGTGGCAAAGCACCAATCGCTTTTCCAAAAAAAAATAAGAGAGCCGTCAAAAAGACTCTCTAGGTCATCAGGGTGCATCTATCTACTGATCTCAATATAACAGATTGAGCGAGGGGTGTCACCCCTCAGTTAATAATTTTCCAAGCAGCTGACCCTAGGTATAGCGCTACGCGGAAGTCAGAAGTTAGAAGTCAGAAGTTAGAAGTCAGAAGTCAAAAGTAAGCTATGACTAAGTTTTGGAATTTAGGAATGTCCTAATCTAAATGCGTAGTGCTATATGTTCACGTATCAATTTTTGCAAAAAAATAAGAGAGCCGTCAAAAAGACTCTCTGGATCATCAGGGTGCATCTATCTACTGATCCCAATATAGCATAAAATGATGGGTGACACCCCTCAGTGAAAAAATATGGTAATTTAAGATGGCGATAGTGCTCTAGTTCCGAGAAAAGGCGAAATTAGCAAAATTCAATTCATTTGTGCCATTCCACTTGTAAACTTGGTTGCGAAACCCTTTCCACTGTTCATAAACTTTCTTAAACTTGGCATCTTTGCTAGCATCTTCCTCAAATAACTCGAATGATGCTTTCTCAGCGGCCTGCAAAATGTCTTGAGAGTAAGGAGTCAGCTTAACACCCGCTTTAATCAAGCGTTCCAATGCCCCTCCATTCAAAGCATCATACTGAGCCGCCATATTTATATTGGCGTACCTGGCGGCATCTTTAAAAATTTCCTGATACTCCTTGGGCAACTTATCCCAAGCTTTTTTATTAACCTGTACCTCTAGGGTTGGTCCGGGTTCCCACCAGCCTGGATAATAATAGAACTTAGCTGCTTTGTACAAGCCCAGCTTCTCATCATCATAGGGACCAACCCATTCAGCAGCATCAATGGTTCCCCGGTCTAGGGCAAGGAAAATTTCACCCCCAGGTAATACTTGGACATTCACCCCCAAGCGCTCCATCACTTTACCTCCCAATCCAGGGATACGCATTTTTAATCCCTTCAGGTCACCTACAGAATTAATTTGTTTCTTGAACCAACCTCCCATCTGAGCACTGGTGTTACCTGCTGGAAAATTAATCACCCCAAAGTCAGCATAGAGTTCCTGCATCAATTCCAAGCCACCACCGTGGTACAACCAAGCATTTTGTTGTGGAGCAGTTAGACCAAAGGGTACACTAGTGCCAAATGCTAGGGCAGGATTTTTGCCAACGTAGTAGTAACTAGCGGTATGACCACACTCAACGGTTCCCTGTTGGACGGCATCGAGAACCTCTAATCCTGGTACAATTTCACCAGCCGCAGAGGGGGTAATCTGGAAACGCCCATTGGTCATGGCACTGACCCGCTTACAGACAGTATCAGCTCCCCCATAGATAGTATCGAGAGATTTTGGCCAGCTCGTGACCATTTTCCATCGAACCATAGGCTGACTGCCGGATTGAGCAACTGGTCCTGTACTAGCTTGATTACAGGAGGCTAAGGCAGCTGTACTGGCTGCACCAATCGCAGCGTTACTAAAAAATTTTCGGCGTTTCATGGTTCTTGATTCAACACTTGGTCATCTTTTGCGCAAATTATATCAAGTTTAGCACTTACGCCCCAAACCCTATTATTGACGGTAATTACAGCGATTTCACCCTTTGACTTGTAACTAGAAACCAGGTTTTATGGGTCTTGGTGGGTAAGTCCTGAGGGGATAGAAGCAAAGGGCGGTAAGGGGAGAAATGGGCTTTCCCCGCTGTTAACTCAAGGAGGCAAACAGGATCAGTAGATCGAAAAATCATTTTAAGGCAAGCGATCGCAGCTCCTAAAATCCCCGACAGTAGCGATCGCTTGTTTATTACCTCGCCGACTTTTACTGGGGGTATTGATGAATTTTTTTCTAGTTGAGGAGTACTTAGAAGTATCTCAAAGAGCAATCGCCACCATGCCTTTTGCATTTTATCTAAATTAGCGTCTCAGTACTGGAGCAACATCGCCATACCATGTAGGGTTAAAACAGGCTACTCCAAAAACACCAGCCCCAACTTCTTGGCTTAATCCTGCCCCTGCACCACGTTTCTCAAAGCAATATCGGTGCATCGCTGCAACGCATTCTGGAGCTTGTGATTTTCCTAAGTTGTCACATCCTTGGTGATAACTACGAAGAGTATTAACAGAAACATCGCCATACCATGTAGGGTTAAAACAGGCTACTCCAAAAACACCAGCCCCAACTTCTTGGCTTAATCCTGCCCCTGCACCATGTTTCTCAAAGCAATATCGGTGGATCGCTGCAACGCATTCTGGAGCTTGTGATTTTCCTAAGTTGTCACATCCTTGGTGATAACTACGAAGAGTATTAACAGAAACATCGCCATACCATGTAGGGTTAAAGCAGGCTACTCCAAACACACCAGCTCCAACTTCTTGGCTTAATCCCGCACCGCCACGACTGTTTTTATCGCAATATCGGTGAATCGCTGCAACGCAATCTGGTGAACGTGATTTTCCTAAGCTGTTACAACCAGAATGATAATCACTAAGTATTCCCCCAACAGCTACCTGTACACCTATCCATCCGGCAAACTGATCCTCAAAAGTGAAAGCTTCTTGTTCTAACTTATTGTTTCTGTAATTTTGGTTAGCCTTCTTATATTCTTTGAAATAATGATAACCAAAACCATAGTAACCACCATGCCGTTGACACTGCTGGGAATGAATAAGCTCATGAGCTAGTAAAACAAGCTGATTAGTATCACTCGACCTATATGAATCGTTAACATAAATTTGGTCGCAATAAGCTTGAGCTCCAGAGCCTTGACTAATTTTATACCCAAAAGCTGACCATTCATCTAGCAAGTTAGCATTGTAGGTAACTCTAACACGGTCAACCAAATCTCCAAAATGAGGTCGTAGATATCGCTTCTGAAAGTTGTCTAAGGAACGACCACTGCTATTGTTCGTTCTCATCCATTCAGCAGCAGCGCGATAAGCTCCTCTACCAGCCTCCCCCCATATTTCTTCAACAGGAATTCCTATATCAATCAGTCTACCTGGATCGCATCCACCACTGAAACAATTTTGTATTTCACGTCTTATATCATTTATCCCTGGAACATTTACGTCTGGAACGTAAATCTCCCGACATAGTCCACCTACACAAACCCTCCTAGTTCCTGCTTCTACACTAGAAGTATGAGTAGCTAACTCTACCGTTAACCCCAATACTGCTGCTGATAATAGAAAGCTCAAAAATTTAATTCTAGATCTCATAGTTGTTTTATTGCTTGTACTGCTTTTAGGATAGTGACAAAATAGAAATCTAGCGGTTTTTAACCTAAGGATGTACACAAAACTTTTTATTTCTTTCTTATTCCGACTTTACTAATAGCTGCTCCCTGCTACCTAAAAGCCCAAAAATTGGGTGCATCTCATTTTTGCTGTTTGACACGGTGGTGCGTTACGGGCAGCAACATAACCCTGACTACGAGGCGAAAAATTAAGGCCCCCCTAACGCACCCTACTGGACCGACACATTTAAAATGGTGCAATAAGCGTAGGTTGGGTTGAAGAATGAAACCCAACACCAGTAACGCTTTGTTGGGTTGAGCGGTAGGGAAACCCAACAAACATTTTTAGGTGTGCCACGCCACTACGCAAAATTTTAAAAAATGAGATGCACCCCAAAAAGTGTACCTGACTAGGTTGAAAACCGCTATAACTAGATTAAATCTTAACAGTCAACAGTAAACAGTATTCAATAGTCAACCTTCTTTACCTAGATGTGAGATCAGCGATCGCATTCTTAGTCATAGCTGCGATCGCTTTATCATTTGCTTTCGGTAAATGATAATACTTACCACCGGCTTGTTTGGCCAATTCCTTGGCAAAACCAGTAGAAACAAACTTACTCTCGGTATCAATTACTAATAATTGAACCCCATTAGCTCGAATTCGAGCGGCAATTTCCAACAATTCCCCTTTAATATCTGGCTTTTCCCCTTCCGGTAGAGTTTCTCCCAAGGAACGAGCTAAGGGAATATTGCCCCGACCATCAGTAATTGCCACAATTACCACTTGACCAATATCCCCAGACAATTGAGCATTCATGCCCACATGCACCGCCTGAGTCAATCCATGAGCTAAAGGGGAACCGCCACCACAAGGTAATCGCTCCAAACGCCGCTTTGCTAAAGCAATGGAACGGGTAGGGGGTAACAGCACATCGGCTTGTTCTCCCCGGAAGGGAATCAGGGAGACTTGGTCACGGTTTTCATAAGCTTCCGTCAGAAGCTGCATCACTGCTCCTTTTGCAGATTGCATCCGGTTTAGAGCCATAGACCCTGACGCATCTACTACAAAAACTACCAAGGAGCCAGCTCTTCGGGCTAACCGCTTGGATCGTAAATCCCCTTGTTCGATAATCACCCGACGGTTAGGATGACGTTGCCTACGAGCTTTTTGATAGGGTGCAGCAGCTCTGAGGGTGGCATCTACAGCAATCCGCCTTACTTTCCCCTTCGGTAGTATCGGTTTAACATATCGACCCCGGTCTTCTGAAAAGATAATGCTACGGTTTCCGGACTTACCTTGCCGTTGTGCCATCTGAGCAAAGTAAAGCACACTAGGGTCAAGTATCACCCCTTCTGGGTCAAAGAGAAACTCTTCCGGGATACTCGGAGCTTCCTGTTCTTGCTCCTCTGAGTCATTGTCGTCCTCCTTGTCTTCCTCTTGGTCTTGCTCTTCTTGAGATTGATCTTGTGGGGGTGGGGGAGGAGGAGGTGGTGCTTCTTCTGGTGGTGTTTCTACCATAGTCGCACGGGGGACAATTACCAATTCCACGGCCCGACGCAAATCCTCGGAATTAACTGTCTGACGACCATCTAAGGCTGCTGCAGCTTTAGCCACTCGAACCGCAAACAGTTCTGCCCGATGACCTTGGACACCACCTCGGATGGCTTCATTGACGAGATAGGTAATTTGGTCATGGGTAATCTCAACATCCTTGAGCCACTCTCGCGCTAGAATAATATCCGTCTTGAGGGTATCCAGATCCTCCTGGTATTCCTCCAGAAACTGCTGGGGAGAGTTAGCGTATGCGATCGCTTGTTCTACTGCCTCCACCCGTTGCTCTAAGGCCAAAACACCGTCAGCAGAGAGGGTAATGGCAATTCTGTCCAATAAATGTTCTCGTAATGGTCCCTCGTCGGGATTGTAAGTGGCAATTAAAATTGGTTTGCAGGGATGTTGGAAACTAATGCCCTCTCGCTCAATTAGGTTGCGCCCTTCGGTTAAAACACTCAGTAGCTGGTTAGCAATTTGGTCATCAAGCAGGTTAATGTCATCGACATACAACACACCCCGATGAGCTTGGGCAAGTAATCCTGGTTGAAAGACAGGTTCCCCTTGTTTGACAGATTGTTCCACATCCACCGAACCCAGGAGTCGGTCTTCGGTCACTCCTAGAGGAATTTGGACGAAGGGAGCTGGGATGATTTCGGTATCTGAAGAACCGTCAACCTGTAACTGTTCCTGTAACTGTTCCTGTAACTGTTCCTGTAATGCTTCCTCTGGAGTACAGTTACTCAAGGAACCCTTAACCACTTCAATCGGAGGGAGCAAGGTATGGATTGCCCGTGCCATCACTGATTTAGCTGTGCCACGGCGTCCTGCGATCGCAACGCCTCCTAATCCAGGGTCAATGGCGGCGAGGAGGAGGGCGAGTTTAATGGCTTCTTGACCCACCACGGCGGTGAGGGGAAAGCTAGGGTTGGCAGGTTTTGTGGTCAGTGCGGGCATAGAGCAACTATTGTCAAACTTCCCTGAGTCAAATCATAGTAGTATAATAGTACTCTTTTACGACTCCTTATGGTTTATTTAGCTCCATGGGAAATTCTTGAGGGGGACTTTCCAATACTAAATTGATCTAGGAATCTAGGTCTGACCACAGTTATTGTAAAGACTTGTGATCCTCGGGTAATTCTAAAACCACCCGATAGGCCGTCGAATCGTATGATGATTTGTTCATGGTACCCGCTGTTGCCGCAAAAAGTATCCGGAACGTGCGCCAGATTTGTTCATTTGACTTGTCGATAATATCTGCTTTTTTTTCCATCCAGCGCTCATACATACCCTTAGCCCAAAGATAATAGTTGCGACGGTCGTTATAGATGGCTTGGATCTCAAATGGTGATTCTTTAACAGCATCGATAAATTCCGGCATATACACCATCCGAAAGGTTCCTGGCCAGATATACT
>NZ_JAAHHU010000229.1:0-7999 GCF_010672095.1 Moorena sp. SIO3I6
TTTGGCAAAAGGCTTTTCCTATACAAACTGAGCGAGAACGTGGGACGTCAAGTTTTTTGATCACACTAATCATATCAAGTTACTTTTGTCAAGTTTTTTGTAAAGAAATATGTTTATAAAGCATAGCTTTTTTAAGGGGGACCAACGGGGGATCTCCGAGTTTGAAGACACGCCCTAGCCCATTAGCTGATAGCTGAGCGCTGACGGCTGATAGCTGAATGCTTACAATTTTATTTTCGTTCCTTATATGAATATTTATTACTTTATTTAAGATTGGCTTGTTAATAAAGTTTACATCCGCCATCTTGATCAATGATGTAGAATTTAGTTATGAATACAAACAAGAAAATTATACATCAAATTTTTCGGGATGGCGTTAGTCAGCGCGGACGCTTGCTAAGGGAACTCGAACCAGATTATGTGGGAGTAGATGAGCGGGATGTTTATGATTTACTCACCTTCGTACAAGAGTATGCCACAAAACTCAACTATTACGATGAGTCCAATCGGATAAATGGTAATTGGTCGAGTTTCTTGGCGGGAGATGTTGAGCAAATGGTTGCTTACATTAATAACCCGGAAAGTTTCGCAGACGAGCCATCGACACAGAGTAAATTAGCTCAACCTCATCTAGTTTTGTTGTTCACGTTTTTACAATTATTACGCTATCCTCAGCAACAGTTCAAGGCACTGACCCAAAGATATCTCGATTTTTACTATAAAGAGGTACTGGCGTTAACGACAAAAGAGGAAGTTCCAGACAAGATTCATGTAATTTTTGAGCTGGCGCAAGGAGAAGAAGCCCATCTTATTAACAAGGGTACTTTGCTCAGTGCTGGACAAGATAGTGAAGGGGTTAATATTAACTATGCCACCGATGAAGATATAGTTGTTAATCAAGCTCAAGTAGCCAGCATCAAAACGTTATTTATAGAAAAAAATTCTATTGGTTTAGAAGAAATTCATAATCAAGATAATAAGAGCGATCAAAGTTTTGAAAATATGCTGCGATGGGCGGTTGGCAGCCCCAACCAAGGAGACCAACTTCCTAAGATAAATGTTCAAGTTGATGGTCAAACTGTTGATGTTGATGTTGATATTAATTATCTCAAAGGAACTATTTATCAAGCGACTCAAGATAATCAACAAACAGATAATAACATAACCTCTTATATTACTTATATTACAGAACAATTATTTTTCCTCAACACAGACGATTTTAACTATTGCTTTGATATCCATGATAGGCAAATAAATAAAGCCCAAGCAGATAAAGAAGAACCTACAGAATTAGAATGGAACGAAGTTTATAAAATAATAGAAAAAGCCTACAGAAAAAAAATTACCATGGGGAGGCGTAATGCCTTAAAAGAAAAGCGAGAACAGTCTGGTTTCGAGAGCATGATGCAATTGGCTCTTGGTCATCCTAATCCTGGTGATGATTTGCCGGAAATGCCTAATGGTTATACAACCCTCCAAGAGATATTTGATCATCTTGACCAAGAGCGAGTTATTAGATATGTCAAAGAAGAACTGTATCTGAGTGTGGCAGATTTCCGGAAGATTATGGAAATCCAAGCTACTACAGAAAATACTAACTGGAAAGAAGTCTATCGCCTCGTTGAGAAAGCGCAAACAAAAAAAAGGAACTTTACTTACCCTCCCATTGGAAAAACCGAAATTAAGAATATCCATGCCAGTTCTATAATTGAGGCAGAAGAGGGACAAGCAACTAAAGCACAACGTTTTAAGACTTTTGGTAACATTACTCAAACCCCGCAAAAGTCCATCGGTTTTGCCGTTACTTCTCCCGTCTTGTTGTTACAAGAAGGAACACGTAATATTACCCTTACCTTCACCGGTGAAGAAAGGACTTTGAATCGGGATAAGTTCCAGGCAATACTAAGTAGTGAAAATGGCCCTTTTGAAATTTACTTGAGTAGTGAAGCGCAATGGATACAGCCGGAATCCTTTGAATATGAAATTGGCGTTTTTCTTGTAGAAGAACCACTAGTCTCTTATAGCAGTACAGAAATATCTCTGGGTTCCACTGCTTCGGACAACGATAACTTGACAAGCGTTTCTTTTCGTGAAGGCTCTGAACATACCTTTTCTGCTAGCAACGTGAAGCAACTTCTTGTCTGGAATGACGGCAAGATATTCCAGATTACAGGATTAGTTAACAATAAAAAAGCTAATATACAGCAAATTGGTATCGGTAATTTATCTCAAGATGCTGTTAGTACTGGCCAGATTAAGCTCTATCGTACTTCTGCTATTTATTTCAACAGTTTGCAGTTTAAATTAACCCTCGATCCCACCCTACCTGCTATCTTGCCACCCCAACCAGATGAATCAACTTTTTTCCTGGACACTCCCTATCCAGTGGTAAAAATTCTGTTGAAAGAAATATCATCAGCAGAAAATACCCAGGAAAAACTATATTACGATCAATTGAAATCGGTACGCTTAGAAAAAGTAAACATACAAGTTAAAGTAGAAAATAGTCAAGATGTCCAACTGCGGAACGATAACTCAGTACTAAATACCAAAACTCCTTTTCAACCCTTTGGCAATAATCCTAAAGCAGGTTCGGGGTTTTACTTCGCTAATCGAGAAATTAGCACCAAAAAATTAGATAGTCTTGCCATTAATATGGAGTGGATGGGACTTCCTCAAGACTTTGCCACCCATTATCATGCATACAATAGCACCGAGGTAATTCCGGAGGCAATTACTAATAACAGCTTTAAAGCCAGTTTGAAGCTTTTTAATAACCGAAGCTGTGTGGAGATTGAAAGCTCCAAATCTATCTTTACCCAAGAAGACAATACTTTAAGTAATCCAATTCACCTCAATTATCAAATTCCAGGCTATTCTCTCGACACTTCTTCCTATGAAACCGATACAGATGATCCTTTTGAACAAAGAAGGTATTTTCAACTGGAATTAGCAAGCCCAGATTTTGCATTTGCCCATGATTTATATCCAGTAGTATTAAATAAGGTGGCTTTGGCAACGAATGATGATATCAAAATCCTAACCGTTTATCCCCCTTACACCCCGCAAGTTAAAGCCATCTCCCTCGACTATACCGCCTCAGAGGAGATTGACCTAAAAAACGCCCCAAATCAACCTCACTCTAGTCAAATCTTCCAACTTCATCCCTTTGGCTATGCCGATATCCTTTCTCTCAATCAAGACAACAAATATAAACTCTTACCGAACTATCACGAAGAAGGCACTTTATACATTGGTATCCGCAATCTGCAACCACCCCAAAACATTTCCATCCTCTTCCAAATGATACCGGGGAGTGGCAATGGGGAACTAATTCCACCACAGATTCACTGGAGTTACTTGAGTGGTAATTCTTGGCAAGAATTTAAAGATACAGAGATGCTTTCCGATAGTACCAACGGGTTAGTGGATTCGGGGATTATCCGCTTGAGTATCCCTGAGGGAGCCACCAGTCAGCAGCAATTATTACCCAGTGGTTTACATTGGTTACGAGCCAGCGTTACGGAAAACGCTGCTGCCATTCCTGATACTCTGGACATCAAAACCCAAGCTGTCAGGGCGACCTTTGTGAATCAGGGGAATGCAGCCGACCATTTAAGTAAACCGCTCCCAGCTAATTCCATTCAAGGATTTGTAACACGGGATCCCGCCATCAACACAGTACAACAGCCCTATAGTTCCTTTGGCGGTAAACCAAAAGAAGACAATCGCGCCTTCACCATCCGGGTGAGTGAAAGACTGCGCCATAAACAGAGGGCTATAACTGCCTGGGATTACGAACGCCTGGTATTGGAACATTTCCCCCAAATCTATAAGGTGAAATGTATCACCTCTGCTGCTGGCAACCACAATCCTGGTGATGCCAAGGTAACTGTGGTGGTAATTCCCGACGTGGCGAATACTGCGCCTTTCTTTCCCCTGGAACCCAAAGCACCTTCCTACTTACTAAAGGAAATCCAGGTATACCTGCAAAACTATACCTCCCCATTTGTGCAAATCGTGGTGAAAAATCCCCGCTACAAACCCATTCAATACAAAGTGGGTATCCGTTTTCGCGCTGGATGTGACCAGGGGTACTATCTCAAACAACTCAATGAAGATATTAAACGCTTTTTGTCCCCGTGGGCCTATGAAGAACAAGCATATATTACCTTTGGTAGTTCAATCCATAATTCCTCAGTGATCCATTTTATTGATAAAAGACCCTATGTAGATTATGTTGGCTATCTCAAATTAATTGAGCAAGTCGGCATTAAAGCTGGATCTGGCGGCAAGTCAGATATCTATTATCGGGTGATTCCGTCTAATCTTGCCCAGGTGCAACATCCTGATTCAATTTTGGTTTCTGCCCCTCAACATATTATCTACCTGATGGGCACAGAAAAATCTTATGATGAAGAGGATTTTGAGGGGATTGGTTATATGAGTATTGTTACTGATTTTGAAGTTAGTTAAAAGGAGTTAAAGAGCATGGTTCAAAAGAAGAGAAGTCAACTAAAACAATTATTCAAGACAGGTAAAAAGCCTTCTCAACAGGATTTTGCCGACTTTATTGATTCCACCCTCAATATAAAAGATGATGGCATAGAAAACCCGGCTGGGGCAGATACTCCCCTCAAGATTACCGCCCCCCTCAAGATTACCGCCCAAGGTACGGATGAGAAACTGTTGGATTTTTATGCGGGTGATACGAAGACTTGGAGTATTAATCAAAAGCGTGATGGAAACAAGGTAGGTTTAAATATATCTCATTCTGCTTCTGGTGAAGTTAGCAAGAGCAAGCTTTTTATTGACAGCAGTAACGGGAATGTCGGACTGAGTATCGATCATCAGCCGACGGCGAAACTCCATATTCAGCAGACGTGTCATGAAGATGCTTTGCGGATTGCTGGTGAGTTAAAGGATACGATTTTTCTGATTAATAAATATGGCAAGGTGGGGATTGGGACGGATTGTCCAGAGGCCAAGCTGGAAATTAAAGGAAATGAACCTGTCCTGAAGATTTGGGGTCAAGGAGATAATGATAATGCAACCATTCAATTGCGAGAATCGACCGCAGCAAACTGGGGTTTTGACCTTAAGTACATTGGGAATCCAGACAACAAATTCTATATAGAAAGCTATAGCGACTGCGTTTCAAAAGGAAAACATTTAACCATTGATAGAGAATCAGGCAATGTGGGGATTGGGACGACCTGTCCAGATGCCAAACTAGAAGTTAAGGGAAATTTAAAGCTATGCTACGGAGTAGCGGTGAATGCATTTTCTTGTGATGGTACTCTCGAAGGTTGTAGCGATCTGGCCATACCAACGGAAAAAGCAATTAAAACCTATGCCGATACTAAAGCACTTCTCAATGGTTCTCCGAGTGAGAATTTTTCAACCAAAAACCTAACTGTAAATGGAGTAATTAAACCAAGTGCGGGTAATAAAAAAAACAACGGTATTTTCTTTACTAAAGAACCGGATTATGGGAGTAAAGATGCTGCCTGGATCAGGTATTACCGTTGTGGAAATTCAGGAGAAAATACGACACTGGAGATAGGGACATCGAATGATTGTGACGATCATATTGTCTTAATGCCTGGAAAGGGCAATGTGGGGATTGGGACGACAAATCCAAGGGCTAAACTCTCTATAAATGGCGGTTTGCACGTTGGTGGTGATTGCGAGCCAGGGAATAACAACCTACTGGTAGATGGGCGTACAACCACAAAGGAATTATCTGTCTCAGGAAGTCTTAGCTTTGATACACCGACAAGACAGATAATTAACATGTGTAATAATAATTACGGGATAGGGATACAGGATAGCACTCAATATTTCCGCACTGACAATAATTTTGCTTGGTACAAAGGTGGTACTCATGATAAAAATGAACTGAACCCTGGTACTGACGGAACAGTACAGATGGTTATCAAAGATTGCCATGTGGGGATTGGGACGATAGATCCAGGGGCAAAACTAGAAGTGAAGGGCAATCTCAAGCTACTAAAGGGAGTAGCGGTGAATGAATTTTCTTGTGATTGTACTCTCAAAGATAATAGCGATTGTGCAATACCAACGGAGAAAGCAATTAAAACCTATGCCGATACTAAAGCGCTTCTCCATGGTTCTGTGAGTCAGGATTTTTCAGCAAAAAACCTAACTGTAAATGGAGCGATACAACTAAGTTGTGGTGATACTGCCTGGATCAGATATTACCGTCGAGGAGGTGAACCAGAGGCAAGGACACTGGAGATTGGAACATCTAATCATTGTGACGATCATATTGTCTTAATGCCTGGGAAAGGCAATGTGGGGATTGGTACGAGCAATCCAACTCACAAGTTTCATGTCCTAGCATCAGATGCAGTAGGCTTATTTCAATCTTGCACTAACCTAGCCTTCTTAGAACTTTCCACCAACGAAGGATTGAATAATCGGGTAGAAATTGCCAATAAACCTGGTGGGCGATTGAGCTTTTCTACAGCAGAAGCGTGTGATGTATTCAACGTCACCAAAGATGGTAATGTGGGGATTGGGACGACAAATCCAGGGGCAAAACTAGAAGTGAAGGGCAATCTCAAGCTACAACAGGGAGTAGCGGTGAATGAATTTTCTTGTGATTGTACTCTCGAAGGTAATAGCGATCGGGCAATACCAACGGAGAAAGCAATTAAAACCTATGTAGACACAAAAACACGTTTTTCTGGTTCTGCGAGTCAGGAGCTTTCAGTAAAAAACCTAACTGTAACTGGAGCGATACAACTAAGTTGTGGTGATGCTGCCTGGATCAGATATTACCGTCGAGGATGCGAACCAGAGGCAAAGACACTGGAGATTGGAACATCTAATCATTGTGACGATCATATTGCCTTAATGCCTGGAAAGGGCAATGTGGGGATTGGTACGGATAGTCCAGAGGCAAAGCTGGATGTGTCAGGACAAATTAAAGGTGGCGGGGTTTTGGCTGGAATATGGGCAGCCCAACCAGAGACTGATGTTTCTATCACATGCGCGGGGTGGGAAGATGTTTCCGATACATCAGTTACTTTCACCCTAGATAGAAAAGCAATAATTTTTTGTACCTATTCAATTAATGTCCAACCAGAGGGGAATTGTAAAGGTCGTAATCTCGTTGCAACAAGGCTAGTCGTGGACGGTAATGGCTGTCCCCAATCTGGTTCGCACTTTCAAGCCCATAGCTCTAATCATCCTAATGTGAATTTGAATGGCAATCTCGTCTTGCCGCTTGGGACAGGTGAGCATACCGTTAAGCTCCAGTCGAAGAAAGTTGGCGACAATGTGGCAAGGTGGAATAGCAACCCATCATGCCTAGATGGCTTCGGTGGCGGAAGAACACTTGTGGTCATGGCATTTTACTTACCAATAATAGGTGTTTAGTGCGATCGCCGATATTGTAGGGTGCGTTAGCGGTAGCGTAACGCACCATCTCCAAATTTCAACCGAACCTGAATCTAAAAATTAAAGGAACATGAAACAACAACTGGAGAAACGTCTAGCCGAACTCAAAACAGTTGGTAGGCACTGCCCACCCTACATGAACCAAGTGAGATCGCTCATGCTATAATCAAAACACCTAATAGTAAACGAGGAAAATTGTAATGAAAAATAAAGTCATAGATGTGACAGATCTAAGTCCGAAACAGATTGCTATGCTTGAAGAAATTATTGCTGCTTTTAAGGCGGTTTCTCAACAGAATAGTTTTTCACAAGATATAAGTAAAAAAGAAGACAAAGAGAAAGAAGACTTGAAGCAACTTCATCAAGAGTTTGATTGGTTGGTTGCTGACCTTGGTGTAAAAGAACCACTTACTAGAAGTAATGTCTATGGCATCGAATAAGAAAATAAAACGGTATTTAGACACTAACATTCTGGTATATTCAATTGATTTAAGTAAGGATAATAGGCAAAAACATCGGGCAGCTTTAGAAATTTTAAGACCTAGTCAAAGAGAAGTTATCTGTCTGTATT
>NZ_JAAHHU010000023.1:0-3558 GCF_010672095.1 Moorena sp. SIO3I6
TCGCACTTATGAGGTACAGTATTCTTTCACCCCTTTGGGTAATTAAAAATTAAAAATTAAAACTTCAAAATAAAGAAAAGAAGAAACTTTGAATTGGAGCGTTCGCGTTTGGCCTACGGCCACGCTATGCGATCGCACCAAATACAACTACTCCCTACTCCCTATTCCCTGTTCCCTGTTCCCTACTCCCTACTCCCTACTCCCGATTCCCGATTCCCGATTCCCGATTCCCTAATTCCACTCTCCCTGAAGCACAAAAGCAGCCCAATAATAAGGAGACTTCCACTCAGTTTCCTGTTGCATCTCTAACTGAGCCTTTCTCAATGCCTCAGCTGGTGATAATTTCTGCTTCAACATCAACCGATAGAATCGAGTCATAATTTCTGCTGTGGCTTGATCATCAACTTTCCATAAACTGACTAATACCCGAGGGGAACCGGCATACATAAATCCTCGGGTTAGTCCTACTAGCCCTTCTCCCTTGATGTCCTTAGCCACTCCCGTTTGGCAAGCACTTAATACTACTATGTCAGCGTTTAGCTTCAGGTTAAAGATATCATGGAGTCTCAGAAAACCATTGGTAAAATTTCCAGTTTCATCCACTAAAGATAGTACAATTCCTGATAATTCTGGGGACTTAGTATTGAGGATGCCATGGGTAGCCAGATGGACGATGCGATATTGGCTCAGTTCAGGATTAGTGGCAGTAGTAAAATTAGCATTGAAGTCGAAAGCCGAGGTTTTTTCAGTGTCTTCTGGGATAAGGTTAAGGATAGCTTCCGCTTCTTGGCGAGTACCAGGTAAAGAGTCAAATTTACCATTTCTTAGGTTTTTCACTGAACGCTTAAGGGCAAGTGACCCTAAATCCGAGGGTTGTGGTTGAGAAACAGTCGTTTTGTCTTCGTTTACGGTTGCGGATTTAGAACCGAATAGCTTACCTAACACCAATTGCAGCCTCTGGGTAATGAAGCGAATAACACCTGGCGTTTGGTTCTCAGTATTGTTTATCCGTTTATCATCGATACTGAACACAGGATCCGCTAAGACCGCTAAAGCTTTCGGGGCAGGTTTTCGGGCTTGAGTTTGATGGCGGATGGTGGCTAAACTGGAACTAGAGGGTAAATTGATAATCTCGTAGTTTGTAATTAGGGGTTGTTGATTTTCTGAGACAGAAAGGGCAGCAAAGGGAATGTATTGTAAGAAGCCATCAGCTACAATTACAATCCGCTTTTTAGTTAATTTATCCTTAGCAGGCTTAAGAATTGCCTTACTTAATGGAGTTACAGCTTGAGTAAACGCCTTGGCATTGCTTTTGGTAGTAAACTTAATTAGATTCTTGACCCAATTGTTGATGTCTTTCTGGGATGGAAGTTGATAACTGGTCATTTCCTCTTTGGTAACCACCCAGAGATAACTTTGTTTTCTACCTAGAGAATACTGTAATAAAACCGTATCCTGATCTAAAATATCTTCTTTAATTTGTTCTAAAGTCAGGGGTTGAGGATAATTTAAAGCAGCATAGTTAGGACTTTTAGCCCGAATTTTAGTTTGTAAGTCGTGATACTCTTTTAAGATACTTTTACGTGTTTCATTGATCGCTTTTTTTTGTTCATCTGTACTATTAGGATTGTTATCAATCTCTAAGCGTTGTGTTTCGGTAGCATCAAGTTGACCTTGTAAGCGCTTTTGTTGGGCTATTAATTCGGGGTCTACGCCTTCTTTAATATTGGCATTGGCTTCCGTGAGTAATTCTAATAAGACTCTAGCGCGGGAACGTTCACTAATGTTAAAAGCTTGTTTATCGTAGCCCTGGGAGGGGTTTTGTTGATGGAGTTCCATCAATAAATCAATGTAGAATTGATAAGCACCTTGTTGGGTGGAGAAGTAAGTTTGACGGAGTTCTGGACTGACCGATGCTTTGGTGCGTAAATATTCTCTAATATGAATAGAATCTTGTATAGGAGTTAATGCCGCTTGTAGGTTGCCTCGACTTTTTTCCAAATAAGCCATATTGTAAAGGGTTGCTGCTTCCCCTGAGCGATCGCCCACTGCTCGCCGTAAGGGTAAAGACTGATGGTAGTAGTCTAATGCCTGCTGTTTCTCTCCTAAAGCAGAATAGACACCACCAATATTGTTGAGTGTTGTTGCTTCCCCTGAGCGCTGGCCCACTGCCCTCTGTATCTAGATCTGAACCTTGCTGAAACTTCGCCCATCCTAGATTTTTAAACAAGTTGTACTTAACCTCAGGAAAGCTATCCTGCTTCTGTGCTTCTAAAAGACCTTTATTTAGTAGCGCTACTGCTTGGGGATATTCCTTCTTTTTAATCAACAAGCGAGCCAAGTTATTATAGGCTTCTGGCACATCCCCTTTCACTGCTAGCAGATACTCGGTGCGGGCTTTATCAAACTGCTGCAAGTCCTCATAGAGATTGCCCAAGTTGTAGTGAGCATCCACATTATCAGGATTCAAAGCAATAGCTCTCAAGTAATTCTCTTCCGCTGTGCCCAACTCTCCCTGAACATAGTTTTCTTGTCCTTGATCATTGTAAGTTTCAGAAATTAAGGGCAAAGCCAACCAAAACAACAGTAAAAACCCACCCAAACCCACAAGAGAGCCAAATTTTGCCCCTTCTTGATGGTATTGGGGAATTCCTAATGTAGCGATAAATTTTTCCAGCCCTTCTCGTCCTGCTTCCGTCAGTTCGCTCTTAGCTTTCAGCAAGGTCAATAAACTCGGAAAAACCACTGCTGCTGCGCCCAAAACCCCGACTCCTCCAGTTAGAAACCGACTAGCAATATTAGCCAATAGCCCTAAGCTACCGGTCCAGGTAATTACTGTCAGCCCTCTGATTAACCAGTTAACCTGTTTGCGGTCTAAATGCCACCACCAATCCTGAGGGGGAGCAGGCAAACTTTCCCGACAGTCAGCCAAATTAAGGACTTTCAGTATCCTACCAGGATTGTCTTTCAACCCTGAATCCAGCACCATCACTTGGGATAGGATATCGCCAGCAACTGGATCCTGAGTTTTCAATACCTTTTGAAGAGCATCCCTAGCTGATAAAATTTCTAAAGCTTTTTCCTTACATAGAGAAACTTCTGAACTCTCTAGATACTCCAAAGCCTTCTGGTAGCGAACCAGTGCAAAGTAAAGTCCAGAATTAGCTTTCGTCATAGCCGATTGGAACTATAGCATTGTCTTGATGCAGCCTTATTTTATCAAAACTATTGAGAAGCAAGTATAACGATTCGTTACCAAAACTTTACTAAAGCTTTAAATTTATTTCACAGGATTTTTATGAATTTGTGGTAAACATGGGGAGTGTTTGCCTATCTCCCGACTCCCGACTCCCGACTCCCGATTCCCTATCTCCCAATTACCGATTACCAATAGTTTCTTTAAAAGCTGGACGTTCAGACAAACGCATCAGATAATCAGCAACAGCTGGATAGTCCTTAAAATCAAAGTTTACCAGTATTTTGGCATAAAACAAATAAGACCCTACTGCAATATCCACTATACTTAACTTATCTCCTAACAAAAACGGTTTATCCAGA
>NZ_JAAHHU010000230.1:0-7964 GCF_010672095.1 Moorena sp. SIO3I6
TATAGAAGCTAACAATCAAGGATTTTTCAGTATGCACACCAAGACCTACACACTCTACAGATCAAATTCTGATCTTCTTCAAAACTAAGTTGATGTTAGATCAAATCCGGTTAATCACGTCTCAAATCATATAACCCAATCTCAACGGAAATAAACCATGATAATTGTCCTCAAAGCAGCCACTCCGACAGTCGAAATTGAACACATTAAAGACGAACTGTCCCAATACAAAGTCAGCGTCGAAAAAATCATCGGCAAACACCGAGTGGTGATTGGTTTAGTCGGTGAAACCGCTGAACTCGATCCCTTAAAAATTCAGGCTGTCAGTCCTTTTATTGAAAAAGTCTCACGAGTTGAACATCCCTTTAAACGGGCAAGTCGAGACTTCCGACATGGTGAACCCAGTGAAATTATTGTTGAAACACCGAACGGTTCTGTTGCTTTTGGTGAACACAGTCCCATCGTTCAAACTGCCGGTCCTTGTTCGGTTGAAAATGAACAGATGATTGTCGAAACCGCCCAACAAGTTAAAGCAGCAGGTGCTCATTTCCTACGTGGTGGAGCCTACAAACCTCGGACTTCTCCTTATGCTTTTCAAGGGCATGGTGAGAGTGGTTTGGAATTGCTGGCCATTGCACGTCAAGAAACAGGCTTGGGAATTATCACCGAGGTAATGGATGCAGCCGACATTGAAAAGATAGCAGCTGTTGCAGATATTATCCAAGTTGGTGCTCGTAATATGCAGAACTTTTCTCTGTTAAAAAGAGTTGGTGCTCAAGAGAAACCGGTTCTGCTGAAGCGGGGAATGTCCGCAACCATTGAGGAATGGTTAATGGCGGCTGAATATATTTTAGCAGCGGGAAATTCTAATGTTATTTTGTGTGAACGGGGAATTCGCACCCATGACCGCAAATATACCCGCAATACCCTCGATTTATCCGTGATTCCTGTCTTGCGGACACTGACTCATCTTCCCATTATGATTGACCCCAGTCACGGGACTGGTAAAGCCGAATACGTCCCGGCAATGGCAATGGCCTCAATTGCAGCAGGAGCTGATGCTCTGATGATAGAAGTTCATCCCAACCCTTCCCAAGCCCTGTCTGATGGCCCTCAATCCTTGACGCCTCATCGCTATCAAGAACTGATGCAAGAAATGGCAGTTATTGGTGAAACAGTGGGTCGTTGGCCGGAAAAGTTAGCCTTCACCCCTTCATCCCATCAAGCTACCCAAAAATTCAGTGCCATTGTTTAAAATTTGTTGTGAGTTGAAATAAAAATTGAAGGCTAACATGGAATTGATTCAACTCACAATATCTCATCAAACAAGTCTTTTTGCCCAATTCTAGAGAAATAATGCAGATGAACGCTCAAACCCTAGTCTTAAGGCCAATTTTTTCCCAAAACTTTCCGAGAAAGCGGAATTACATCGAACCTGTATTACTCAGCCCATTTCAACGAATATTGCTCACGACAAACGGCACTGTTACAGATATGATTGAAGCATATTCGGGGGAAGCAATCAAAATCAAAAAGCTGTTTGAAGACCAGATTACAATCACAGAAGACATCCTGCCGATGAACCTCAAAAAAGGCACAGAAGTTATCGCTCGCAAAGTGTTACTTCAAGGTAAGATGAGTGACCGCACCTATGTCTATGCCGATTCAATTTTAGTTCTCGACAGACTGAATGAAAAAATGCGAACCCAACTGTTACAGACCAAAACTCCCATTGGGAAACTCTGGGTCGAGAACAAAGTGGAAATCTTCAAAGAAAATGTCGAACTTGGCAAAGAACATGCAGGTGATTTAGCCGATTATTTCCACATTCAACCCGAAGACAATCTCCTGTATAGAACCTACTGCGTCATCTCCAATAATCAGTACACCATGATGATTACAGAGAAGTTTCCGGAAAATAATTTTATGCGAAAGCTCTAATAGTATTGGTTAATTTTATTGAAGAACTTCTGAAATTTTAAGATTTCATAGGAGGGCACTATGCTTAACAATCATTTCTCAACGAAGGTTTGCATTATAGGAGCTGGACCGGCAGGTCTATTATTGGCAAACATCCTACAGCAAAATAATATCCCGTGTATAGTAGTCGAAAAATGCAGTCGTGAGGAGGTCTTTTCCCGTGCCCGAGCGGGACTAATCGATCACAAGGCAGTAAGTATTCTGAAGCAGTATGGACTCGCCGACCGCTTGTTGAGAGAAGGAAAGCCCCATGGGAAGTGTGAATTCCGAAGCCCGGAATACAGCTTCGTACTCGAATACTCCAAGATGTGTGAGGGTCGAACGCACTATACCTATCCTCAGCAGGAGTTGTTGGTCGATCTGATTCAGAAGTTTCAAGAGGCTGGCGGAGAAATACGATTCAGCACGAAAGGTCTTGTGATTAAGAATAGCTATCCTGCGCAAGTCTCGTGTTACGACGAGATTAAACAAAGCACGATTGTTATTGATTGCGACTTCATTGCTGGATGTGACGGTTTTCATGGTATTGCCCGAAAATCAATTCCTTCAGAAGCCGTAGATATCTACTACAAAAATTACAATTTTTCTTGGCTAGCAATCACGGCTGCAGCACCTCCCTCAACCGAGCATATTATCTATGCAATACATCCTTATGGGTTTGCCGGTCATATGCTCAGGAACGAAAAAATTTCCCGTTATTACCTGCAAATCTCATTAGACGACAGCGTTGACAATTGGCCCGATGAACGTGTTTGGTCAGAACTCCATGTTCGACTTGCCAAAGATGGATGGTCACTGACCGAAGGTAAGATTACTGACAAGCAAGTGCTGAGGATGAGGAGCTATGTCTCGAACCCAATCCAGTACAAGAACCTTTTTCTTGCAGGAGATGCTGCCCACATTCTCACTCCCTCAGGTGGCAAAGGCATGAACCTAGCCATTCAGGATGCTGAGGTTTTGGGCAAATTAATGGTGAACTACTATCTAATCAGCCACAATGACTCTATCCTTCAACAATACTCAGCTATTCGTCTGCCAGAGATCTGGCAAACCCAGGAGTTTTCCCACTCGCTGCTTCATATGGTGAATATAGATGAACAAAATTCAGAGAATGACCGCTTCATGAAGCAGCTCCAACAGTCTAAGATATCTCAACTGATGAGTTTGAAGACATTTGCAGCAGACTTTTCCAGAAAATATGTTGGGAGTTTATCTGACTATAATGAGCTGGAAATGGCATGCTAATAATAATTCATCGCGTTTCTTTGGAAACTATTGAGGCAAGCATTCAGCCACTCTAGATTTAACAGGTTGTACGACACTTCTTGTTAGATAAATCAAATCGTAAACTAGTTGTCCAAGTATTTCGTTTAGGAGGTTTTTATGACACTTAATAATTCAGATACTTTCAAAATGTTTGATGCAATTGTCATTGGCGGCGGACCTGCTGGAGCAACTTGTGCATACAAGATAGCAGCGAATGGTCACTCAGTTCTTTTATTGGAAAAGGCAAAGTTTCCCCGATTTCATATCGGCGAGTCGATGGTGCCCTATCTGTATAAGCTGTTTGAGATGATAGATATCTCTGACAAAATCAAGGAAGGTGGGTTTGTGCAGAAAAACGGAGTTGAATTCTTAACTGGGACAACTGGAGATCTGAGGCGGCAGAATTTTGGCAATGTGGCAAAAGGGCAAACCCCGTTTTCATACAACCTTAATCGTGCCCGTTTTGACAAAATTCTCTTGGATCATGCTCAGGATACAGGGGCTCAAGTATTACAGGAAGCAGATGTCAAGAAACTCATATTCGATGGCGAACGACTTGCCGGAGTCGAATATCAGTATCAAGGTTGCAGACATGAAGCCCGAGCGAACTTTGTGGTAGATGCTAGTGGTCGGGCTGGGTTAATTGCCAAGCATTTTAACCTAAGGAAAATGAATAATAAGCTGCAAAATGTTGCCGTTTTTCAACACTATAAGGATGTGGTTGCTGAAAACAATCCAGGTGTTGAAGGTGACGTGCTCTTCAGCTGTCATGAAGATGGTTGGCTCTGGGGGATACCTATTGAAACCAACGTGATGAGTGTTGGAGCTGTGATGCCATTAAGCATTCTAAAACAGAGCAATCCCGAGGAAATTTTCAAAGCACATTGCGATCGCTCTCCCCGCATTAAGAGTGCGATAAAAGGCGCAACTCCCTTGTTTAATAAACCGAAAGTAGAATTAGATTTTTGCTATTATTCGGAGCAGTTCACTGGACCTGGATATTTTATTGTTGGCGACGCAGCTTGCTTTGTAGATCCAGTATTTTCTGGGGGTGTTTTTCTCAGCATGCTCTGTGGACTGAAAGCAGCTGAGGCAATACACGAAATTTTTGATGGTAAGGATGATTTGGAGGCATGTCAAGACTTTGAAAACTTATGCAAAACAGGGTACGACTCCTACTTCCGAGTGGTCTACTCTTACTACTATGAATTCAACAGAGACATGAATAAGATGGGTCTAAACTTACCCGGCGGTTTCCGCTTTGTACTTCAAACGTTTGCCGGGGATTTTTGGGCTGAACGAGACCAGCCTGTATTGAGCTACCTACGTTCTAAAAAAGAATGGGATACCTTCGAGCAGCCTTTTGAGCGCATTTACGATTGCCCGATTTATCCAGATACTCATTACAAAGCTGCAGATCCAGCAAGCTTTACACCCCCAGAAGATTTTCTTGAATCAATTAATACACAGACACAAACAGAGACACAAAAGGCGGCAGTTTTGTAGACAGGTTGAGTCAGTTCAACCGTATCAATGGTGAGCATATTTAAGCTCACCCACCAGGAAAACCAGAGTAAAAAAGCTTTCAATACAGAGCTTAGGATATCCTGGATGTCCAAACTGTATGGAATTGTCAAGGTTTTGTACTTAAAGTGAATGAAATGGAGGTAACAATGAAACGACTAGAAGGAAAAACAGCACTGATTACTGGTGGAAGCACCGGAATTGGCTTTGCAACAGCAAAACTCTTTACTCAGGAAGGTGCCCGAGTTGCGATTATCGGTCAGCACGAGGGTCGGCTCTCGGAAGCGTGCACTCGGATTGGCCCGGATACGCTCGCGATTCGAGCCGATGTGAGTCAAGTTGCTGACATTGATGCCATGGTCGTTGAGGTCAAGGAACACTTTGGAGGACTTGACGTGTTGTTCGTTAATGCGGGGATCGCGAAACTTGGGCCGATGATGCAGGTTGACGAAGCTTTGATTGATGAGATATTCAAGATTAACTTTAAAGGTGCTTTCTTCACCGTGCAGAAAGTTGCGCCGATTATGGGTGAATCAGGCAGCATAGTGCTCAATACCTCGGTCAACAACCAGATGGGAATGGTTGGGTCGAGTATCTATGCGGCATCGAAGGCAGCACTGCGATCCCTTGCCCGCACTCTTGCTGCCGAACTGATCGAGAAGGGCATCAGGGTAAATGCGGTTAGCCCAGGACCAATTCAAACGCCCATTTATAGCAAACTCGGAGTACCGCAGGAGCACCTTAAAGAGTTTGCCACTCAGCTTCAGCAGAAAATCCCAATGCAGCGGTTCGGAGAAGCTGATGAAATTGCCAAGGCAGTCCTATTCCTTGCGTCCGAAGAATCGTCATTCGTGCTTGGTGAGGAACTAGTGGTCGATGGCGGATGGACGGAGGTGTAATTTTATTTACGGTAATTTCTGAAACCACCAAATAGCTGGGTTTTTTCCCAAAGCTTGATTATCGATAGTTCTGAATTAATACACAGGACTTACGCACACAATCCATGGGTAGGGTGGGCAAAACCTTGCCCACCCTACAGGTAGCGTTAAATTGAGGGATTTGCGTAAGTCCTAAATACAAATAGATCAGGTCAAAATCAGGCTTTGGGAAGGTGGTTTTAACAGCGACCTGCGCGTAGCACAGATCCGCTTTCCGGTGCACACAAGAAAAAAAGATGCAATCAAAAATTTGCCGAGCGACTTAAAAGAACAAGATAAAATTAGGGAAAATGAAAAACAATCAAGATTTAAAAACCATCAATAAGCCGGCAGGGATTGACGTCAGGAGTCCGGCAGGGCTTGAAAGAGTCAAAGCATTATTTGAACAACAGCAGATTTCTCCAGAGACACCACCAGACAGTAGCCTGGAGTCAATCGCAATATCGGGGGGTGTGTATACTTTTCTTGCAACTGGCGAAGATACCTACGGGCAGTACGCTCTATTCGATTTTCTGGTTCCGCCCGAAGCTGGACCTCCACCCCATATACACACGAGAGAAGATGAGGTATTCTATGTTGTGGATGGGGAAATCAACTTTCAGGTGGGGAACCAGGTTTTTACGGGAACCGCCGGAGACTTTATCCCCTATACCAGAGGTCAAGTCCACGCATTCAAAAACCTGGGGACGGAACCAGCAAGAATGTTGGTAATCGCTGCTCCTGCAGGACTTGAAAACTTTTTCAGGCAAGCAGGTCAGCCTGTTTCAGACCCGTCGAATATACCAGTAGATAATATCCCAAAAGTAGTGGCAGTTGCCCCCAACTTCGGTCTAGAACTCTATCCAGAGGCTGCACTGATTGGTAAGCCTATCATTGAAGATGGCGGCATTACTCTATACGGAGATGACAGGAGTGAAATCCTGATCGGAAGTGAAGGTAGTGACCTCATCATCGGCAGAAATGGTGAGGATCGATTTTATGGGGAGCAGGGTAATGACACAATCATCGGCGGAACTGGTCGAGATCTAATCTATGGAGGTGAGGGGGACGATCTCCTCTCAGGTCGCGAAGGGAATGATACCCTCACAGGAGGTGGTGATCAAGACACGTTTATAGTTCGTCGTGGTGCAGGCACAGACACCATCACTGATTTCGGCGGTGTAGGCACAGGAGTTACTCCCTCGGATGCCGTGATTGCAGAAGTCGATACACTGAAGTTTGAGGGGCCATCGCTGAGTGCAGAGAACATGCTTCTGAATCAGGATGAAAATGATTTGATCATCACCTTTGAAGGGGTTGAGAACACTGGGGTCATCCTGCAGGATTTTGCCCTGGAAAACCTAGATAACCTTACTAAAGCTACAGGTGCGTCGGAGGATATCGGCAACATTCTGTTTGACGGACAGACTAAAGTTGAAGATAGCTTTGATGTCTTTAATGCGAACCAACAAAGGGGCAAAGTTTTCAATAAAAACTCGGTCACATTCCTCAACGACCTTGACAATAACACCCAAGGCTTTAATGACTCCAATGATGTCATCAACGGCCAGGGTGGCAATGATAAACTGAAAGGGTTGAGTGGTGACGATTTGCTTCGGGGCGGTACTGGTAACGATATCCTGACAGGCGGCAGGGGTGACGATTTGCTTCGGGGCGGTACTGGTAACGATATCCTAAAAGGCGGCAGGGGTGACGATTTGCTTCGGGGCGGTACTGGTAACGATATCCTGACAGGCGGCAGGGGTGACGATCTGCTTCGGGGGGGTACTGGTAACGATATCCTGACAGGCGGCAGTGGCCGCGATCGCTTTGTGCTTGCCGCTGGAGCCGGGACTGACACAATTACTGACTTTACTAGTGATCAGGATCTGATTGAACTCTCCGCTGGTCTAGGGTTTGCGGAGCTGAAGATTACTCAGGGCACTTCCGAGCTTGTAAATGATACTTTGGTCAGTCTCACGACCAGCAATGAATTATTGGCAATTTTAACTGGGGTAGAAGCTAGCACGATTACCAGTACTGACTTCAGCATTGTTTAGCTTTATCGAGCACTCATCCCCAAAAAGGGATGAATGCCCAGTGAGCAATTCTCAAAAAATTCTAACGTCTTAAAACAGACGCGTTGCTTAATAATGGAATGATTTTAAGAGTGAGGTGGAATGGGCATCTTGGTGGAATGGGCATCTTGCCGTGGAACGGGCATCTTGCCCGTTACAATTCCCAGGCGGGCAGGATGCCCACCCCACTCATATTAAT
>NZ_JAAHHU010000231.1:0-7939 GCF_010672095.1 Moorena sp. SIO3I6
TGACACCTGCTGCTGCTTCTGGTTGTCTACCAATTCAGGAACAATAGCCTGTTTCAGGGCATCAGAGGCGTTAGCTTGATTGTGGGTGTGACCATTGATCTGACTAGTTAACTGACCATTTATCTGATCAGCTGGTAACTCAGAAGCTGTTAACTGAGAAGCTGGTAACTGAGAACCGGTTCGATAAAATTGCAGTAATTTACGATAGCAAGCATTGGCCTCTTGCCATTTCCCCTGGCGATTCAATGCTTCTGCCAGGTTTTGGTAAGCTACCACCGACTGGGGATTCCGCTCAATTACCTGGCGGTAACAAGCGATCGCTTCTGTTACCAGACCTTCCTTAAATAACTGATTGCCTAGATTAAGGTAGTCCTCTGGTTTAGATTTATCCAACTCTAGCATCAGCTGATGATAACAGCATTTAAGCACTTCCTGTTGGTTTCCCACCTCAGTCCATACTTTAGCTAAGTTGCGATAAGCCCCAGTCAAATCGGGTTTTAGGTTAATCGCCTTTTGATAATATGCGATCGCATCTTCCCAATCCTGCTTACCAGCACACAAGCTACCGAGATTAGCATAAACTTCCGCAAAATCCGGCTCAATTTCCAAAGCTTGGCCATAGTGACCCATAGCTTCAGCAGTCTGACCCATGAACTGTAGCGCATTTCCCCAAATCTTGTAAGCCTGAGCCGTATCTGGGGCAATTTTAATGGCTCGCTCACAGGCAGCGATCGCCTGTTGCCATTGTCTTTGGTTCAAGTAAGTCTGCGCCTGTTGTAGATACACCGTGACTGCTTCCAAAAGACCTCCTGACTGATATTGTTTACAATCGCCCTCACCAGAGCTAGGAACACATTGATCTATAGATTGTTCTCTTGATTGTGACCGATCTAACTTGACGGTTTCTAGTCCAGCCAATTCAATCGCTTTGCGATAATAGGCACTGGCTTGTTCAAATTGACCTTGTTGCTTTAAAGTTGCTCCTAGACGTTGGTAACCCAAACTCGATTTAGGGTCTAGTTCAATAGCTTTGTGATACTGGGTCACTGCTTCATTTAGTTGACCTTTTGCCCACAGGTAATCCCCGTGATTAATACATGAGTCGGCTGTTTTATGTTCTCCTGCTAGGGGGATAGTTCCTAGTTGCGATGCTCCAAAAGAGCCGCTACGCGAATGCTGATTATTATTTTGATTATTGTTTTGTTCTCTAGATGCTTCTGATGTCGATAACCAGTTAACTAAAGCAACAGGGGGCAGATCACCATTAGTCCCATGCCAATGAGGATAATGGAGTCGATGGGGAGTGATCAGGGTATCTTCTGCCATTGAGGGCAACAGATGATGTTTGGGGGATGGCGAACTAATCAGAAAGTATCGTTTGAGTCGATGGAACATTTCCAAAGGCAACAGAGAACAGCTGATCTGGGAGTAGGGAGTAGTGAGTAGGGAGTAGGGAGTAGGGAGTCGGGAGTCGGGAAAGAGAGGAAAGAGAGGAAAGTGTGGGAGGTGTGGGAGGTGTGGGGAGATGGGGAGATGGGGAGATGGGGAGGGGTAATAAAATTGACTATATCTGACCCTTACTAGGAAACGCTATCCTCTCAATCTACAAATTAGATATCGCTAGGAATTATAGCTAATTTTTATTAAAAAATGGGTTAATCAGTTATTGATAACTCAGTTTTGTTAAGGAAATTATTGGCAAACAAAATTATTAGCAGATAACTCCAATTGTCTGTGTGATTTAATTGACAATTAAGCACACCTTTACCTAAGTTTTACACAAGGTTTACAGACGCTTCATACTATAGCATTCAGCCGTCAGCCGTCAGCCGTCAGCCTAAGGCTCATGCTGCTTGAGGTGCTTATTTTATTGAAAAGCACCTCAAGCAGCACCATTTGTAGCACATACAGCGGTTTGCACTTCAATTAGGTACAAATTTATGGGTTTTTAGGGAGCAGGGAGCTTCGGAGCAGGGAGCTTCGGAGCAGGGAGCAGGGACTGAGGCCGTGGGCCACGCTACGCGAACGGAAGAGGAAAGAAGGAGAAAATCCTGTGTACTTGATAGTTATGCAAACCGCCGTAAGCTGATACGCGACACGCTGATAGCTATCTTAAGAGTTACTTTATTAACAGTCTCTGAGAGTTAAATAAGCCATGAGAAAAATAGTGGTTGGGGTAATGGGGCCTGGAGACAAGGCCACTGCTACTGACATTAATCGTGCGTATCGTCTCGGTCAACTGATTGCTGAGAATGGCTGGGTACTGCTGACCGGTGGCAGAAATGTGGGAGTGATGGATGCGGCCAGTCGGGGAGCCAAAATGGTTGGTGGCTTAACGATTGGTATCTTACCCACCAAGGACACTAGGGCCATGTCTGAAGCCGTGGATATTGCCATCGTTACGGATATGGGCAATGCTCGCAATACGATTAATGTACTCTCTAGTGATGTGGTGATTGCCTGTGGTATGGGCATAGGAACAGCCTCGGAAATTGCTCTGGCTCTCAAAAGTTGGAAAAAAGTAGTTTTGTTGAGTGACCATCGAGAGAGTCAAGAGTTTTTCTGTAGTCTGTCCCAGGAGAATGTATTTCTGGCAACAAGTCCAGATGCTGCTATTGAGTTGGTTAAAACTATTTTAAGTCAGGCTTAGATTTGTTTCAGACTTAGGCCGGATCGCAAGTAGTGTGTCAGTGCAACAGTTTTTGAGTGACTAAAAACAGCAGGGGGAAAATGCGTTCGCGTAGCGGCTCCATTCGCGTAGCGTGGCCCATTCGCGTAGCGTGGCCAATAGGCCAAGGCCAAGGAGCATCGCACTATTTCATGATCTGAAGTTTCCTGTTCTGTCTTCCCTAAATTTTGTTAGTTGAATACCATAATTTTCCTGTCTTGATGCAAAGCGCGAGTGGGTGAAACCTCCTTTGGCAGACTGAATCCCTTGTGTAGTAAGCTTTCCGAGTTTTTTAACTGGAACTAATGCACAAAAGGTACTGAAGACACCCTATAGGAAAGGAAGACTAAAGAAAGAAGTGTAACGATTTCGGACAATGCTCAAATTTCAATCTCTAGGCTTATCAATTATTTCCGCCTCGCTTGTTTTCCATAGTCAAGCACTTGCGTGTGTTCCCGAGTCTGTACTAGACCGGTTTACTAACTTTTATTTTTGGCAGGTTAATCCAGAAATGTCAAATAGGAATATCAAGTCCCACCAAACACAGTACAAAAAAGAGTGGTTGGCTATTAAAGAGGTTTGGAAATACAGGATGGTCTGGATGGAATTACCTCGGTGCTATGCTGATGAGGGAGACTATGGTTATGAAATTGAGGATTACGGGGAGACAATTAGAGCAATAACCGACGCGGTATTCTATGTCCGTCGCCCTGAATTAAAGGGGCGTAAAATCAGACTAAGTGAAACCCACCTAATTCGAGAGTGGAACTGGATAAAACAGAGTTTTCCATACAGTTTGTGTTAGTCAGCTTGGTATCCCAAGTACACAATAATTGACACAACACTTTTAATTATTATAGCGGTTTATAGTCTAATCAGGTACACAGGATTTTTTCTCTGTTCCCTGTTCCCTAAAGGCGTTGCTTAATAATGGAATGAATTAAAGAGCTTTGTGGAATAGTTGTTCGCGTAGCGTGGCCTTTTGGCCAAGGTTGTCAGGTTGTTCGCGTAGCGTGGCCTTTTGGCCAAGGTTGTCAGGTTGTTCGCGTAGCGTGGCCTTTTGGCCAAGGTTGTCAGGTTGTTCGCGTATGGATCAGCAGTATCGAAACGCTGCAATTCAGGAATGTCGCGTCACGGTTAGGGGTATGATTGCCAGCATCAAGGCATTCCACTTCGACAAAATGTCTAATGTTGATGTGGCTAACAATAAGCAACTACAGCTCCAAGTGGCACGAGAGGTGGGCTTGATTACGCCCCGTACCCTGAGTACCAACAATCCAGAGGCAGTGAAGCAATTTGCCTCTGAATGTCAAGACCAGGGTATCGTTACCAAAATGCTATCTTCCTTTGCTATCTATGGGGAGCAAGGGCAAGAGCAGGTTGTTTTCACGAACCCAGTCACAGCCGAGGATTTAGAGCATGTGGAAGGACTCCGTTTCTGTCCGATGACCTTTCAGGAAAAAGTGCCCAAGGCTCTAGAATTACGAACCACGATCGTGGGACACCGTATATTTACTGCTGCCGTGGATTCCCAGAGCTTAGAAGGCTCTACTTTCGACTGGCGCAAGGAAGGCCGAGCGTTAGTTAAATCTTGGAAAGCCTATGATTTCCCCGAAGAGGTTGAAAAAAAGTTGCTTAAACTGATGGCTTATTTTGGTTTAAACTATGGAGCCATTGATATTATTCTTACCCCTGATGGTCGGTATGTATTCCTGGAAGTTAACCCGGTTGGGGAATTTTTCTGGTTGGAGACGTTTTCCCCCCACTTCCCCATTTCTCAAGCTATTGCTGAAATTCTCCTCACCCATGGGTCAAAATGAAAGCTGATCAAATCCCTCAAGTTACTAATGATGAAGCCGAAAAGTTACAAGAAAAATTAGATAATAATCTAGAAAAATCAGAAGAAAAGCTAGATAATGTTCAAGATACAGATACAGATAATAAGACAGATAATGAAATAGAGAAAGTACCGGAAGAACTAGAGACGCATTTATACCGGCGTCTATTTGACTATGGTTGGCAGCATAAAGCACCCTTTTTATTCGCTATAGTCTTAACTATCTGTGCTTCATTTATCAACTTCTTTATTCCCCAGGTTAATCGCTATGTTATAGATGTAGTGATTCCCGAAAAACAATTTAATATGCTGCCTTGGGTAGGAGTAATTATCCTATCTATGACTTTAGCAGCCGGTGCTTTGCTATTTTTTCAACTATATGCAAGCAAAGTATTCGGACAAAAAACTATTGAGAGCATTCGCCTAGATTTATATCAACATATTCAAGGTCTATCCATTAGTTTTTTTGAAGGCCAACGCACGGGCGAATTAATGTCACGGTTGGCAAGAGATGTGGATATAGTCGGGCAATTACTATCTGCTAATTTAATTGCTATATTAATCGATAGTTTTGCGTTTATTGTCGTTTTCATCTATATCCTTGTCAGTAACTGGCTGCTGGCAATCATGATTGCCATTACCTGGCCTTTCATCATTTATATTTTACAATTTTCTCAGAAAAGACTACAAAAAATCTATCAATCGGTTAACGATAAAGCTGACTTAATTAGTAATCACTTACAAGATACTATCTCGAATATCAAAATTATCAAGTCTTTTGGTAACGAGCAGTATGAAATTGACCGATTTAGCGAATTTAGTCGTAACTATCGGGAAGAGAATCTTAAGGCAACTCGGTTTTGGTCTATATTCGTACCGATTATTAATACCCTGAATGAACTGGGAAATTTACTGACATTAGTTTTCGGTGCTTGGGGAGTGATGGTTAGCCATCTGACTATTGGGGAATTAGCAGCCCTGTTAACCTATGTCACCCTTTTAAATAAACCGATTAATCGGTTTAATGGATTAGTCAATATTATCCAAATTTCAGGAGTATCAGCCAAAAGAATTTTTCAGATTTTAGATACCAAAGTAGAGGTTAAAGAGAAGGAAAATGCGATTAACTTGACCTCGATACAGGGCAATCTCAAATTTGAAGGGATGGAGTTTGCTTATCACAACAATCAGTCAGTGATCAGAAACTTCAATTTAGACATTCAACCGGGGATGTCAGTGGCGTTAGTGGGTTCTTCTGGTTCGGGAAAAAGCACTGTTGCTAAAATAGCCGCTCGGTTTTACGATCCCCAAAAGGGACGAGTATTACTTGATGGACATGATCTACAAGATATTACTTTAAGCTCCTTGCGATTCGGCGAAGCCGACGCTACGCGAACGCATATTGGCATCGTGCCCCAAGAAACGTTACTGCTCTACGGCACAGTAAGAGAGAACATAGCTTACGGTAAGCTAGATGCCACAGATCTCGAAATTGAAGCAGCAGCAAAAGCTGCCAATGCCCATGATTTTATTATGGGTTTCCCTGATGGTTATCAATCCATTATTGGTGAGCAGGGTGTGAAACTATCAGGAGGACAGCGACAACGGATTGCGATCGCCCGAGTTTTGCTCAAAAATCCCCAAATTGTTATTTTAGATGAAGCCACCTCGGCTCTAGATTCTGAATCAGAACAACTGATTCAAGAGTCTATTAAACAGCTTTTTAAAGGACGCACTAGCTTAGTGATTGCTCATCGACTTTCCACTATTGCTGATGTTGATTTAATTGTAGTTCTGGAAAAAGGTGAGATTGTGGAAACTGGAACCCATACCGAATTAATTGCTCAAGGGGGAAGGTATGCTTATCTGTATGAACTGCAATTTGTGAAGTCAGGAAATTAAGTAGGATAACGGTAAAAAGGGTGACTGGGTGTAAGGTAGCTGTGTGGAAGACAACACAAGCGCTAGGACTTCCTTCCCATAAACACCTCCAGTAGCGTGGGCATAGCGCATTAGCTGACTGCTGACGGCTGATAGCTGAATTCTTACTATGATAGTTATGCTCCTAGAGACGATATCACACTACTCTAATCAATGCCCACGCTATTGAAATTGGCAATAATTGCCGCCCATCTATCGGTCTATCTGGTTGCTGCGGTTAACATCTGGATTTTTTCTTATTGGAGTCAATTCTATACTTCTGTAGTCAAGGTGCGATCGCTACCACTGATCTACTGTGGCTATGCTTGTTTTGCGATCGCTAACTCCTACGAAATTGCTGAGCACATCGGCGATGACTGGGTTTATGTCAGCCAAGTTTCTGATCTCAATCGGTTATTCTATACCTTCATTACTGCTGGCATGTGCTTGATTGCCCTGGGACTAAAAAAATCCCGCTTTCTGGATTTCATCTTAGTTGCCAGCACGGTTGCTGTTCCCCTACTTTATGGTGTTCAAGAGGGCAAAGAATTAATGCAGTTGGTGCAATTAGTTCCTTCGATAATTTTTGTCTATAACTGGTACGTAGTTATGAGGGACTGGCGAGTTTTTCTATTCCCATTATTCTCAAATGTGATCACTGTTGGTTTTGGTATTGCCCTGATTGTTACCGGACAGCAGGCGCTTCATCTGTTCGTCGGTTCTGCTTCAGCGATTGGCTTACTAATTCTTGGGCGAGTGGCATGGGTAAAACCAAAAAGGCATTCCAAGGGATAGCTTTGGAAAGTCAAAAAAAACGATTAAAAAAAACGACTGGTTACTTTACCAATAATTTGTTGAGAATCCACTAAACCAAAAGAGCGGCTATCGGTACTTTCTATTGGGTTGTCTCCTTCTAGGAAACAACGTCCATCTTCCAGCACCACAGTTACCCGTTTCACCAATCGCAACTGCTTTCGGTAAGGGTGTCTAGCCACAACAATGTCACCAACCTTGGGCGGCATGTGCCGATAAGCTCTCGGATCAATTAAGAGCTCCTCTCCTGGTTGGAGCAGGGGAATCATGGATCCTCCTGTAACTCTGAAGCGCAACCGTTTTCGCAATATCAACAGTGCTAGCTCAGGAATACTGTTTTTGGTAAAAAGCATTTGAATTAAGAATGTAGAATTAAGAACTAAGAACTAAGAACTAAGAATTAAGAATTAAGAATTAAGAATTAAGAATTAAGAATTAAGAATTAAGAATTCTACATTCTGCCTTCTGCCTTCTGCCTTCTGCCTTCTGCCTTCTAGATTCTGCTTTCTACATTCTGCATTCTAAATTCTACATTCTTAATTCTACATTCTACATTCTGAGGTTTAGCTAGCCTTATACCAGACGATATCGCGATTCTTGGTTGCCCAGAAAATCTTGTGGATATTCTCTACTGCATCAAGTAGCTCATTGGCGTGCTCAAGGCTAACTTCCACCTTGCAGGCAGAGCATAACTTTGCGGA
>NZ_JAAHHU010000232.1:0-3574 GCF_010672095.1 Moorena sp. SIO3I6
CCAGACCAAATGCTTATCAATTGCGACCCTATACTTAACTGAGAGGGAGGCAAAAAAACCGGGTTAGTCTGAGGCGGTTGGGGTATGATCTTGCCTGCTAATTCCTGGTCTGTGGCATCGTATCCTAACAGAAAGCAGAGGATATGCTGGTCAATTATTAGGGGGGACTTGGTTAGGATATTTCGTGGCTCTATCAGGAGCAGTTGCCAGTAAAATAAAGGGCTTTGGGGAGAAAGGACCTCAATACTTGCTCCGGGCAGGGCGTCCATAGCTAAACAAAGACTAGGATAGTTTTTGTGAGGATGATTTTTTTGGGCTTTGGCAAACAAAGACTGGAACATATGATCCATTTCCTGGCCCACGCACATGAGCAGGATATCCCTTTCAATTGGGGTTAGATTGAAGAGGATACAAAGTTGAGCCAGGGCAGAAGTATCGTCAACAAATTCAGTAACGATTTGTTGATTTATCTTACCTTCTATGTAGTTTTCTAAATAGTTACGAACTCGATCGATTTCTTGTAACAAAGATCTAAAATTAGTGTGATACCAGTTGGTTTTAGTTTGGGGTGCCATGTCGCGCTCCATTTTGACGGTGGGATCGACTGATATTCTTTTCTAATAGGGTACAAGGTAAAAGGAAAAAGCTATGCGCACTACTCATACCTATAAACCGAAATATTCTCACTCTACCTCGTTGTCAAATGAACAAAAAAAGAAAGACGAAAGACGGAAAGGTATAAGAGAAAGGTTGGATGCAGAGGAAAGGGAGTGGAACGCGGAAGAGGCGGTCGGGGAATGGGAAAGTATGAGTGCGAAGGTGATGCGCACCTTAGAATCAGGAGTAACCCAACCGGAAAGGGGAAGGAGAGTTATCGGGCTGCAACCAAAGCTAACTATAGGAAAGCCGGGAGATAAATACGAGCAAGAGGCAGATCGAGTAGCGCGTCAGGTAGTACAGCAGATTATATCACCACAGAAGGGAAATTTAGAGGGGGAAGTGAAGGGTACGCCAATAGTAAAAATACAGAGGAAAGCGTTAACAGGAGGGATTAAGGCACCGAGAAATTTAGAAGGGGGATTAAAGGAAGCAAGAGGAAGGGGAAAACCACTGTCCGAAACGATTAGACATCCGCTTGAGCAGGCGATGGGGGCGGATTTTAGTGGGGTGCGGGTGCATACGGATGCCCGGGCGGATCAGTTGAATAAGTCGATTCAGGCGAAGGCGTTTACTACGGGGCAGGATGTGTTTTTTCGGAAGGGAGCGTATCAGCCAAGGAGTAGGGGGGGGCAGGAGTTGATCGCCCATGAGTTGACCCATGTGGTACAACAAAGGAAGAGGATAGGTGAGAAAAAGACAAGAAAGGGGAGGAGATTGTGGATGTCGGAGAATAGGGGCAGCAGGGTAGAGCGTAGAGGTGTAAAAGAGGTGGAATCGTTGAATGTGAAGGAAGGAGGTGGAATGCAAGAAAGAAAAAAATCTGTGTTTGAAGGGGGTATGGTGCAGCGGATGGGTGATGGGGATAAGGAAGGGTTTGAGGTGGAGCGTACGGAAATAAATTTAATATACGATGATGGCGACACAAAATTTTCGGTAAGAGGCCAAAGTGGCAATAGTACGGAGACGTTAGACATCATAAAGAATTGGTCAGTGTTAGAGAAATGGTTTAATAAAAATGTAGGTTCTGAGGAGGTGACTAATCAATACGGAGAATGGTATTCAAGACATTGGTCCGATTGTGCAGAGCCTAACGCCTTAGCCCTATTAATTAAGGAAGTGCATGATAACTATAAGGGAAGAATATTACTTGATAAACACTTGTTCGAAAAGTTATACTTCGAAAAAAAAGCAAATAGATTAGCTCTAGAAAACGAATTGGTTGCACCATGCGATGTATGCAAAAAGTGGGTCGGAGATAGTAGTTGGTCATTAGGGTTGAAAATTCAGTGGTAAAAATGCGATTGAGAGGAGGGAGGACCGTTGTGTCCAAAAGAAGATTAGAGCGTACGCCGTAATAGATGGGTGGGCATTAGGACAGGATTCAGGAAGAAATTGCCAAACTATCATTATTTGCCCACCCTACCCAACGGAATGCGTACGCTATCATAATTTGCCCACCCTACCCTACCGAATGCGTACGCCTCTGTTGTGTTTAGGGTTAAAGTTATGAAAACGACCAACCCAAAACCAACCAGACTCACCCCATCCACCCCACTTCTAACCCACCGCCACCAATGGTTAAGGTAAGTCTCAATGCGCATCTCATCCGCACCCTGCTCGTAAAGCCGAAACACCTTATCCACCATGCGTTCCACCGTTTTTTTCGCCACCCCCAACCCCTGTGGCGAAAACCAATACCCCAGGAAATCAAACCCCTGGGCAATCCGTCCGATAAAGGTCTTTTCGGGGTGTTTCTCCACCCTCAACTCCGCCATCACCTGATTGACCACCTTAATCCCCTTGCGCAGTTTCCACCGCGTCGGTGCAAGGATGAGCCAATCATCCATATACCGCACATAGCAAGTAGGGTGGGCAAATTGACCTGATAACTGATCATATTGCCAAACTATCGGAATTTGCCCACCCTACCCGACTATTTTGTTGCTTAATTTAGGAATTTAATGCTATCACCGGTTTTTGAAAACCGCTTTAAGAAAGCGTACGCTGATAAAGTAGGGTGGGCAAATTGACCTGATAACTGATCATATTGCCAAACTATCAGAATTTGCCCACCCTACCCGACTATTTTGTTGCTTAATTTAGGAATTTAATGCTATCACCGGTTTTTGAAAACCGCTTTAAGAAAGCGTACGCTGAGCAAGTAGGGTGGGCAAATTGACCTGATAACTGATCATATTGCCAAACTATCAGAATTTGCCCACCCTACCCGACTATTTTGTTGCTTAATAATGGTTATATTGATGAAGTGCGAACGCTGATAAAGTAGGGTGGGCAAATTGAGATGATAACTGATCATATTGCCAAACTATCGGAATTTGCCCACCCTACCCGACTATTTTGTTGCTTAATTTAGGAATTTAATGCTATCACCGGTTTTTGAAAACCGGTTTAAGAAAGCGAACGCTGATAAAGTAGGGTGGGCAAATTGACCTGATAACTGATCATATTGCCAAACTATCGGAATTTGCCCACCCTACCCGACTATTTTGTTGCTTAATAATGGTTATAATGATGAAGTGCGAACGCTGATAAAGTAGGGTGGGCAAATTGAGATGATAACTGATCGAATTGCCAAACTATCAGAATTTGCCCACCCTACCCGACTATTTTGTTGCTTAATAAAGGAATTTAATGCTATCACCGGTTTTTGAAAACCGCTTTAAGAAAGCGTACGCTGATAAAGTAGGGTGGGCAAATTGACCTGATAACTGATCATATTGCCAAACTATCGGAATTTGCCCACCCTACCCGACTATTTTGTTGCTTAATAATGGTTATAATGATGAAGTGCGAACGCTGATAAAGTAGGGTGGGCAAATTGAGATGATAACTGATCGAATTGCCAAACTATCAGAATTTGCCCACCCTACCCGACTATTTTGTTGCTTAATAA
>NZ_JAAHHU010000232.1:3674-7927 GCF_010672095.1 Moorena sp. SIO3I6
AATAATGGTTATAATGATGAAGTGCGAACGCTGATAAAGTAGGGTGGGCAAATTGAGATGATAACTGATCGAATTGCCAAACTATCAGAATTTGCCCACCCTACCCGACTATTTTGTTGCTTAATAATGGTTATATTGATGAAGTGCGATCGCTCTTGTAGGGTGGGCAAATGGACATGATTGATGATCAATTGGTAAAACTTTGATAATTTGCCCACCCTACCCCACATTAATAATTTGCCCACCCTACTCCCCTGCAAAATCTTCTAAATCGCTAAAATCTAGAACTTGTGGTAAATTCTTCCCACAACAACACCCCCAATCCGGTCGATACTTGCCTCGCTCCACCCATTTGTGAAAACTGGAATATTCCCACAAATGTGGACAAGACACCAAACCATGTTTAACCGGATTATAGTGAATATAATCTATATGTCGGTGTAAATCATGGTCATTACGAATGGTATGCTCCCAAAACCGACGTTGCCAGACATTGCTTTCTCGATGCTTACGACGAGAAGCAGAAACATCTACCTCAAATGAGCGTTTTTCCGGTAAAGAGCGGGTAAATAACACCTTAAACCGAGACACTCGCATAGAATAATTAGAATCATCCGGTGGTAACGACCAGATAAAATGAAGATGATCCGGTAAAACAACGGCTGCTGTGATGTCAAAGGGTTTTTCTGTCCGCATTTTTGCCATCGCCTTCCGTAACCTTATTATATTCTCAACATCTGAAAATAGAGGAATACGGCGATATGTGACTAAAGTCAGAAAAAATACTCCTCCTGGCACATAAGAACGACGATAGTTCGACATATTGAGATTAAAATGGTGGCGAGCATCCTCTGTTTCAGTTTAATCCCGATTCAGAGTAGGGTGGGCAAATGGGCCGGAGTACGCGGATAAAGTAGGGTGGGCAAATAGTCAGGATATATGATGAAATTGCCTTCGGTACAGAATTTGCCCACCCTACCCGACCGAATGCGATCTACTTGTAGTAGTAGGGTGGGCAAATAGTCAGGATATATGATGAAATTGCCTTCGGTACAGAATTTGCCCACCCTACCCGACGGAATTGCGATCTACCCGACTATTGGTTAATGGTTGATGATTTGCCGACCCTACCCCTTGCTTGTAGTAGGGTGGGCAAATAGTCAGGATTGATGATGAAATTGCCTTCGGTATAGTATTTGCCGACCCTACCCGCTCCTTTTGCGATCGCACTTGTCGGGTGGGCAAATAGTCAGGATATATGATGAAATTGCCTTCGGTATAGTATTTGCCCACCCTACCCCTACCGAATGCGATCGCACTTGTCGGGTGGGCAAATAGTCAGGATATATGATGAAATTGCCTTCGGTATAGTATTTGCCCACCCTACCCCTACCGAATGCGATCGCACTCTTGTAGTTTGGTGGGCAAATGGTCTTGGGTTCCTGATGAAATTGCCTTCCGTTTAGTATTTGCCCACCCTACCGGACCGAATGCGTACGCACTATATTTTAAAATAAGGGAAAAACCCCCCATATTTATTGGAGAAACCCCTTGGCAACCCTTACCGACATTGGCAAACTGATCACAACTGATCCCAATAGTAATCGTCCAGTCATTGCAGGAACTCGAACCTCTGTGCGCCGAATTGCTGGCCTATATAATCAAGGTAACAACGCCGAAGAAATAGCCAGACGATTAAATCACCTAACAATCACTCAAATTTATGCCGCCTTAACGTATTATCATGCTAACCGTCTCGAAATTGACCAAGATATAGCAGCCGAACAAACCGCCTATGAAGAACTCGCCAAACAACATTATCAGGCAACCAAACCCTAAAAATGACACAAATTCGTCTTTATTTAGATGAAGATAGCATGGATAGCGATCTGATAACGGCCTTGCGTCTTCGCAACGTGAATGTTGTCTCGACAGGGGAAGCTCAAATGTTGTCCCGTAGCGATGAAGAACAATTACAATGGGCCTATGACCATCAGCGGGTTATTTATAGCTTTAATGCCCGAGACTTTTATAGAATTCATACTAATTTTATCGATAAAAAACAAGAGCATTCAGGGATTATTTTAGGGTTTCAAAACTATTCCATTGGTGAACAAATGCGGCGGATTTTAAGGATAATTGCCACTAAATCAGCAGAAGACATGAAAAATCAAGTAGAATTTTTAAGTGCTTGGGGAGAATAATAGCGTACGCTTCTCCCAACACACCAACCGAGTGCGTTCGCGTAGCGTGGCCTACGGCCAATCGCACAAATAGATCTTGACTAGACTTTAAGTTATACATATAATATATGTATGACATTTGAATATGATCCAAGAATTGCAAAAACCAATTGGCATGCATCATGGTGTTTCCTTTGCGGAAGCTGAAATGGTGTTTTTCGATCCCCTTGCCATTCATGACATTGATCCAGATTCGATTAGTGAAGAACGTTTCATCGCAGTGGGAATAGGAAACTCTGGATTACCATTGGTCGTTGTATATACCATGCGCGGTGAGGTGATTCGATTAATTTCTGCTCGTCGCGCCACAAAACAGGAGACAAAAGCTTATGAGAAAGGAATATGATTTTTCTAAAGGAAAACGAGGAGCCGTAATTCCTTCTAAAGGAAAAACACGCATTACTATTTATCTCGATGATGAAATTCTTGCCAATTTTCGAGAACAGGCCGAAACGGCTGGAATTGGTTATCAGACTCTGATAAATGAGGCTTTAAAAAAACATATCCTACTGCCAAATGAGCAACCTCTGACCCAAGGGGATCTACGTCGTATTCTTCGTGAAGAATTATCAGATAAAGTAGGGTGGGCAAATGGACATGATTGATGATGAAATTGCCAAGCTCTCAGAATTTGCCGACCCTACCCTAAGGAATGCTCGCTTTACCCCCTACTTCATTCGTCACCTCCGCCAACACTTTAAATACCACAGGTTTTGTGATGCAAGGGAGCAAGAGTAATGGCAAAAGACTTATTTCATGATGTTGTTAAAAATGCCTTAATTAAAGATGGTTGGCAAATTACCGATGATCCGTTTTTTTTGAAAGTCGGCGGAGTAGAATTTTTTATTGATCTGGGTGCCTAAAAACTAATTGCGGCAGAAAGAAATGGTCAGCGGATTGCAGTGGAAATCAAAAGTTTTATTAATCCCTCCTCTATTACAGACTTCCACCTTGCCATTGGTCAATTCATTAACTATCGAGTAGCCTTAAAGGTAAAAGATCCAGAACGACAATTATTTCTGGCGATTCCCGATACCACCTACCAAAGGTTTTTTCAGAAAGAATTCCCTCAAATTGTTATTCAATAGTACCAACTTAAACTATTATAGCGTTTATCATACCTTTGAGGTACACATTATTTTTTTTCTATTCCCTATTCCCTATTCCCTATTCCCTATTCCCTATTCCCTATTCCCTATTCCCTATTCCCTGCTCCCTGCTCCCTGCTCCCTAAAACCCAGAGATTTGTACCTCATGGGTATAATACTTGCTATAAGTTATGACATTGATAATGAGGTAATTGTATCATGGAAAAGCTAGAAAAGCTTCAAACTTATCGCAGCATAATCAAGCAACTACTCAGTCAATATGCCAGTTACAAACCCTCTCATGGTGACATTGAAATTCATAGCATTTTTGATACGGAAAACGACCATTATCAAGTAATGGCCATCGGCTGGGACAAGAAAGAAAGAGTTTATGGCTGTTCAGTTCATTTAGAGATAAAAAATGGCAAGATCTGGATTCAGAATAACAATACTGAATGGGATATTGGTCAAGATATGGTTAATATGAACGTTCCCAAAAATGATATTGTTATTGGGTTTCAGCCACCTTCTATGCGGCAATACTCAGGCTATGGCACAAAGTAAGCATATGCGCTACGCGCACGCTGCGCGAACAGCGGTCAGCGGTCAGCCGTCAGTGCCTACGCGTAGCGTGGCCGTAGGCCAATCGCTCTTGTAGGGTGCTTCGCGGTGAAATGTAACGCACCATCTATATACAAATTGAAACCAAAATATCCTTAACCAATACAATGGTGCGTTACGGCTTAAACTATGGCAATATCATCTATTTTTATCAACCAAACCGCCTAACGCACCCTACAAAATCTACCTGGAATATTGCTAAGCATTCTTCTGCTAACAAAATTCATGCAATCACCCAGCATTACTAACTCCTTAAACGCTTTTCTCCAACAACCGAATATAGAAGCATCTCCTGCTTGGA
>NZ_JAAHHU010000233.1:0-7806 GCF_010672095.1 Moorena sp. SIO3I6
TGTTGCTATGGGACAGTTACTTGCACAATTATTTTGATCCTAAATAGAATTTACGGTAGCAGGCTTTGGTGAATCCTTAGCAACACGTTGACCTGTCATCACCATAGGAACCCCATTTTCAGGAGCAATCGCGAATCCACGACGAGCTGGTTTAATGATTTTGTCTTGTGCTAGGGCTAAGTGATAATTAGACAATACCTTAGCCAAAACCAGTTTCATTTCCAACATCGCCAAAGTAGCACCAATACAGCGTCGGTTTCCACCACCAAAGGGAAAATACTCATAGGCAGAGTATTGACGCTCAAGGAATCGTTCTGGTTTAAACTGATCGGAGTCTGGATAGAGGTCTTCTCGACGATGGGTTAAATAGGGACAGGCAAAAAGGGTAGTATTGGCCTGATAGTGGTGACCCATAATAGTAATTGGGGCTGTGGTAATGCGGGCGAAGATCACAAACGCCACTGGGTAAATCCGCAGGGTTTCGTAGGCTACTGCTGTGAGATAGGGCAGTTGGGCAATTGCCATCGGGTCTGGATTATCCCCTAAGCTATCAATTTCCTCTAGCAGTTTTTGGCGCACTGTCGGTAATCGATGAATCCAGTAAAATGCCCAAGCTAAAGCGGTTGCAGTAGTCTCATGACCTGCAAACAAGAGAGTCATCAACTGATCTTGTAACTCGTGATCACTCATTAACTCACCATTTTCGTCCCGAGCGGACATCATTAAACTGAGAATGTCATTGCCCATATGCTCGGGTTGCTCTCGGCGCTGATTAATCTCTTCCTGAAGGAGGTTATAAATTTCCTGCCTACGCCGCACCAACTTGCCCCAAGGACTCCAAGCCCCTAAATCTCGTTGCAGGAACTTAAAAAACAGCATACTAGAGCGCAGGGGGGAACTAGTCATATCTAGCATGGCTGCCAGGAGTGGCTTCAGTTTTTGGTAACGGGGTCCGTGACCTAGACCGAAAACCCCCTGCATGATTACCTGGATGGTAATGTCTTGCATGGCAGTACGGGCAGTAAAGGCTTGACCGATTACCCACTGACTCGCTACTTGCTCAGTAATATCACAAATCAATTGACTGTAGGAATTAATTCGTTGCCCATGAAAGGGAGGAATCAAAAGTTTACGCTGCCGCTGGTGGGGTTGACCATCGAGTAAAGTCATTGAGGTTTCCCCCAGCAAGGGTCGTAGCAGCTCATTTCCTGAACCAGACTTAAACTGGCTAGGAGGAGCGGTCAAGACTTCCTGAATTGGTTGGGGATGGCTGAGGATGACTAACGGTTCCAAACCACTTAGCCGTATGGTAAATGTATCTCCATAGCGTTCTACACACTGATCCAAATACTTCAGAGGGTCAGCAATCCAATAGATTAACTGTAACCACTCAGGGATTTGAGGACCTTCAGGCAATTTACTCACACTCGTTTTCCTCTGTTACTTTCTCAAGACCAATTCATGCTCTAACCTAACTACCATATTGCAACAAAACCTTCGGTTAGCTCATTACTATCAGAAAAGCGCTTATTGACAAGCTATTAATAGGATTAAGGGTAATCAAAACTAGTCGATTAATCCTATTCTGTTAGTCTCTGGGAATTCAAATGAAGCAAGATTTGATCAGAATCTCGACAAGGCAGGTATGACAATGGATCTAGAGTTGCAGATTCTCAAGTCGTCTCAATAGTAGTCTCAATCAATCTCATCCATAAGACATTTCACTGGTTAAAACCCCAAATTTACCCTTTATACTAATTCCGCACCAAGCCAGCTGATTGTAATATTTGTTTAATACTCGTAATAATTAGAAAAGGTTTCTGAGACTATGACAGTTGGTAGCAGGGTTCCGACATTTTGTCAAGGAATTCAGTATTTTGGCAACACCATACCGGGTTTTGATGCGGCTTCTGACCAATACGGGCAACAAGCAGCGATTGCCCTGGGGCAAAATGCGATCGCATCTCCTGAGGATCCAGCAGCTGTCTTCCAGACCTTACTGGCTGCTGATGCCCTACGCTACCTAACCCTGCACATCACTGCTAGTAAATCTTCTGGTCATCCAGGGGGATTTGCCAGCATTGCGGACGGGATTGCAGCTTTGGTGATGCTGGGTTACAAAAACATTATTACTGAAGTGGGACACCATGCCCCAGGCTTCTACAGTAACATGTTTCTGGATGGCTCCCTAGAGGAGATGGGCATTAAGACTGTAGAACAGATGGGGGAACGCTTCCGAGAAATGCATGGACTGCTCGGACACCTTTCTGGTCAAATTCCCGGACTCCTCAATCCAGCTGGCCCCCTCGGACAAGGGCAACACTTTGCTATGGCTGGGGCTTTGCTTCATCCAGGAGTACTATTCCCAGTTACCATTGGGGATGGGGGCTTGGGTGAACCTTATATCATGAGCAGTTTTGGTCACTTCTCTACGGCCTATCCCCAGGTGACTAATTTTCTGCCGATCTTAGTGTGGAATGGTTACAGCCAGGAACACCATAGTATGGTTTCCACAAAATCCAATCAAGAGATGATTGCATACTGGCAGGGGAATGGTTTCCAAGAGGTTATCTTAATCAATGCTAAGGATTACGATGATGCTGACCAACCCGGTGAGTATGTCGATAGCACAGAGTTTTCCTTGCAGAAGCGATTGGCATTTACCCAAGGGGTTTTGGAAGCTACGGATAAAGCGGCTAAATCAGCGTTGAGTGGTAAGTTAACGGTGCTGATTGTTAAACAACTCAAAGGAGCGGGAGTCCACAAACGGGGAGCTAAAGCTCACAATCTCTACCCAGGAGATACCCTGGAAAAAGATTATATTGTTAGTGCCCTGAAAGCTCGGGCGTTACCTGCTCAAGCGTGGGAATTAGTCAGGACAAATTTTGAGCGTTCTGGAGGAGGGTCAGCAGCCCATACTGTAGTCACAGAAAAGGAATTGCCTTTACCAGATTTAGGTGAATTACCTTTAGAGGAATTTGTGATTGACGGAGACAAGAAAATAGCGACTACCGCTATGGGAACGATAGTTGCTGATGTGGGGCAAAAAGACCCTAATTTTATTATTTCCAATGCTGATGGTAATGCTGCTTCTGGAATTAATAATATTAACCAAGCCCTAAAAATTATCCACCCGACCCCGGATGAAATTTACTTCCAAGGCCCAAAAGGTCAGGTGTACGAACCCTTGAGTGAAGATGCTTGTGCTGGATTAGCAGTAGGGTTAGCCTTGTTTGGCGCTCGTACTCTGTGGTGTTCTTATGAATCTTTTGCTATCAATGGGTTACCCATTTGGCAAACCGTTACCCAAGCCATGGCAGAATTGCGCCGTCCTACTCCGTCTACTATTACATTATTTACCGCTGGGGCACTGGAGCAAGGACGCAATGGTTGGACTCACCAGCGTCCTGAAATTGAAAATTACTTTGCTGCTATGATGCGCAATGGCAATATTTTCCCCTTGTTTCCCTGTGATGCTAATAGTATCCAAGTGTGTTATGAGTGGGCGCTGAGTACTAAGAATAAAGGAATTACCATTACTGCTAGTAAGTCACCCTTACCGGTGCGCACGACCTTTGAGCAAACCCGTCAAGGATTGCGAGATGGTGCAGTGGTGTTGCATGAATCTAAAGGTAGTAAAACTGTTGTGTTTGCGGTGATTGGGGATATGAGCCTGATGCCAGTGTTTGATGCTGCTTCGGATTTGGAAGAGCAAGGGATTGGGGTGCGGATTGTTTCGGTAATCAGTCCCCGCCGCTTGTACCGTCCTGATGATACGGCTTGGAAAACCTGTACTGAAGCTGATGGCGGTTTCTTAGATGATCAGGGGTTTGAACAGCTGTTTGGTGGGGATGGGTTGATTGGTGTTACTGGTGGTACCAGTGCGATGCTGGAACCGATTATGTTACGTAGTACTTGCCAGCGGGATGTGGTGGCTTGGAAGCGTGGTGAAACGGCTGGCAGTGCTGGTCAAATTATGGCGTTTAATGGTTTGACTGCTGAGGCTTTGGCTAAACGAGCGATTGACTTGGTTGGTTAAAATTTAGTTGGCTAGAATTTTTTGGTGTAGCCCTATCTTTAAGGATGGGGCTGCACTAATCAAGCCTCGCTGCCCGGAGCCAAGACTAAACGTTAATAGTTGTTAAATTAAGGCAGATTCATGTTCCAAGAGATTGCTGCTCAGATTGCTTTTTCCCCCTCCTTTCCCTATTTAGCCACAGCTCTAGGGATTACTAGCATCGGGGGACTACTGGGCTGGGGCTGGTGGCAACGAAAAAATACTTACAAATCTCTAGAGTTACTGCCGTGTCCTCCCAAACACTGGCTATTGGGAAATCTTCCTCAGGTATTAGCAGCAGTTAAACAGAAAAAATTCTTCCAATTATTGTTTGATTGGAGCAAGCAGCTAGGCCCGATTTATGTTTTATGGATTAACCCTCCAGTTCTGGTTTTGAGTCAACCAAAGGTGATAGAAAACACCATTGTGAATGGCATCAAAGATGGCAGCTTAGGTAGGTGTAAGCAATTGCGCCAAGTTTTCAACGACCTTGCTGGTGCTCCCGTTCTTATCGGAGAAAACGGGAGTGAGTGGCAGTGGCGACGGAAGGCTTGGAATCCTCAATTCAATTCTAGTGGTCTGTCCAAATACTTTGAGATTATTAACCTTGCCTGCGAACAAGTAATTGCCAGACTTCTGCAAGATGCACCGCAAACAGAGGTAAAGGTCGATTTCCTGTTTGTGGAACTAACTATGAGGGTGATTTTCTGTTTAGTGGTGGGAATTCCTGTAGATGGAAAATCCTCTAGTTCTGAAGGTCCACCCCTCGATATTCTTAAGGCTCACGAGGCGATGTCTATTATAGGATATCGGGTCTTACGGTTATTCGCTGGGGAGAAGATATGGATGAAATATTTGCCCACTAAGGCTTCACGAGATTACTGGAGAGCAATGGCATATTTAGAGGGTTTGATTGGTCCGAGAGTGGAATTAGCCTTGAAGATGAGAGCACAAAACCCGACTAATTGGGGGCAGGTAAGTCCAAACTTCCAGGAATCGATGTTAGTGAAAATAGCGGCTAAGGAACCAAAATACACTCGGAAAACACTGATAGCAGAAGCGATTGAAATCTTGATTGCTGGTACTGATACCACAGCTCATACTTTATCCTTTGCGGTAGCAGAGTTAGCATTAAATGCCAGGGTTTTTCAGAAAGCACAAGCTGTGGTTGACCAGAGTTGGCAAAGTAATGGTGGTATTAATACAGAAAGTCTGAAAAAACTGACTTACATCAGTGCCATTATCAAAGAAACTTTGCGCCTTTATTCAGTCGCCGAAGGTTCCACTTCCTTGGAGGCTGAAGGTGAAACCGTGATTGAGGGCAACTTGATTCCTCGTGGCACGATTATCTCCTGGTCAATACTTGGTGCTGGGCGAGACCCAGAGGTCTATGGCAACCCCGAGGAATTTTGGCCAGAGCGTTGGTTAGACCAGGGCAAGGGCAGCAGCCCACTTCCAATGATCACCTTTGGCTCAGGTTCTCATCGTTGCTTGGGAGAGCATCTGGCCATGGTGGAAGCAACGGTAATGCTAGCCATGCTGCTCCGTTATTTCGACTGGGAGTTGGTCAATGGTCGTTCATCTGTTGAACAGTTAGAACAGAACCTTTTGATTTATCCGTCCGATGGGATGCCAGTGCGTTTTAAGCCTAGAGACTTGCAGTGTATTGAGGAAACTTACTAGGTTTTAGGGAGTAGGGAGTAGGGAGTAGGGAGTAGGGATTAAGGGCAGTCATGGGGGTTTCCACGGGGCTGATAATGGTTTTTGGGTAACCTATCTCTTAATAAGAGACCTTCATGATATACCCAGTCGTGCCCCTGACCGTTAACAGGTGTGCTCCTCTTAACGGTAAGGTGTTAAGAGCATGTTAAGCTTATAGATTAAAAGGCTCCCGACCACTATCTTATCATAGGCACGGACAACTATGCGACCTGATTTGCAGGACTTGGTGATTTCAGAGGATTATCTAACCAATTTGATTGGGGAGAAGCCAGAGCGAGTCAGAGGTTTTTTCCTAGAGAAACCAAAAGAACCAGGAGATTTCCTGATCAAATTGGGTAGAGGGTCCTTTCTATGGCTGAAATATAAGGCAGTTAGACGGCTGGTGAAAGAGGTGGATCGATACAATACGGTGATTAGAGCTGTACACATTAATGATCAATTGGAAGAAGCTGGGAATCCAGGTGTTGGTCTCAGTAATCGGGAGCGAGTGCTCGAAGCCCTTAGGGTGATGAAAACGGATTTAGTGCGTGCCTTGAAGACAGAACGAATTCTCAGGGAGAATAAGCAGTTTATTACTAAGAATCCTCAGCTATTTACTACTAATTTAACCACCTTGACCGCCCTGCACTTGAGTGATCAGGCCAGTGAGTATGGACGAGTGCTAGACCAAGCCTTGCAGGTGGCAGTGGGGGTGCAAGAGGAAATGAGAAAATTGCAGAATCAGCGTTAGTGGACGCTAAAGTATTTAGTTTAGGGAGTCGGGAGTCGGGAGTCGGGAGTCGGGAGTCGGGAATAGGGAATCGGGAATCGGGAATCGGGAATCGGGAATCGGGAAAAATCCTGTGTACCTGAGGTGCGACCCGTGGGGAATTTAATTCTTAATGGGTCAAGGGCACCTGATAGTTATGACAAAACCTGTCAGAAGAGCAAATATTTAGTTAAAGAATAAAAGCAACTGATTATTGCTGTTATTAAAAAGCGATAATAATTAATTCTATTACCCCTTGGATAATATTTAATTATTTAAGTTACCGTAAAAAAATAGGTTAATTTTTAAGTTTTAATAGTAGTATATCGATTCCATAGTTGAGTGGTAATTCTAAGAATAGATGGCAAAAGCATAGGTCTGGCATGACGCTTCATTGTCATTATTCATTCAGAGAATTACAGGAATTGTACAATGCCTTATCAAAATATTACCGGTACTCTCTCCGAAAGAGATATCCAAGAAATCAAAACTGCCCTACAAACGATTGAATAAAAGCTGCCTTTCTTAGTTAATCTAACGGCTGAGGAACGACGCAACATGTTTAAAATGGGTTCAAAAAGTCTATCCTTTGTGAATAATAGCCTCACTGCTGCCCAATCTAACCCCAAAATTCTACCTGCTAGCTTTGACCTAGACGAGTTTGTACGGGACTATCAGCTCGCTGTGACTCTGACCGATGTCTTATTCCAACTGCGACAGTTAACTGAAAAGGTGGATGATACCTTAATGGCAGTCAGCTCTGAAGCGATGAACAGCAGTCTACAAGTCTATGATTACATCAAGACGGCTGCGAAAAGGACTCCCGGTCTAAAAACCATTGCCGAGAGTTTAGGGAAACGCTTTAAAAAAGTTAATCGTAATAAGTCTGCTAAAGCCAATTCTCAGGCTTAGGTTCCAACAAGGCTTTCGGTCGAAGTTCTGAGCTTCGTGGACGAGCCTCTGAGCTTCCTGGACGAGCCTCTGAGCTTCCTGGACGAGCCTCTGAGCTTCCTGGACGAGCCTCTGAGCTTCGTTTATATCCCCTAAATCCATAATCAGGACTTACAGACCAAGACCCTTGAACCCGTTTATCCTGATCCATCAAAAGCTGACATCGGTATCATTACGGTCAATAACCCGCTTGGCAGATTAGTTACGGTCGATGTCCCCTATTAAGGGGAGCACCTCCGCTTCAGAACTGGGCGTGAGACTTTCACCTCACCCAGCTCCTGGGTAAACTCAGTCTTTTGACCGGCCTTTCGGCATGCTCCAGTGTATC
>NZ_JAAHHU010000234.1:0-7803 GCF_010672095.1 Moorena sp. SIO3I6
TTAAGCCACCCTCTCCACCAGTACGCACTCCGCCACCGCCTCCCGTTAAGCCACCCTCTCCACCACCAGTACGCACTGCGCCAGCAATAGCTTCACGCCCGAATTCACGTCCGATGCTCAAGATTGTTCCTGCTCCAGCTAGGACACCAGACTCTCCCAAACTGAGTGCTGCTAGTTCTGTAGCTAGTTCTGCTGTTAGTCCTGTAGCTACTTCTGTTACTAGTCCTGTAGCTAGTTCTGCTGTTAGTCCTGCTGCTGCTCCTGGGGCTAGTAACGGTGAGGCACCTGTTTCTGAGGCTAGTAAAACTAATGTACCTACTGCTAAGGCAAATACCCAACCCAAACCAACTCCACCCAGTCCCATCGCTGTAGTACAAACTGTGTCAGAATTGCCAGTGATTAAACCAGCGCCCTCTCCTACTGACGTGGCAACTCAGGATTCCTCTAGAGAAAGTCTATCGATCCCCACAGAAACAGTTGTAATCCCTGACGTTGAGTCTTCGATTTCTTCTACTTCTACTGCTTCGATTTCTTCTACTTCTACTTCTTCTACTACTAATGTGGCGGTTCAAGCCATCCCTGCTCCTCAACAGAATGTGTCCAGTCTCCAGAGAGGTTCTTCTACCTCTAGAATTATTGATCAAGCTGTGCCTGGACTGAATCTCCCGAGTAGCTCTGTTATCGATCAAGCTGTGCCTGGACTGAATGTCCCGAGTAGCCCTGTTTCTGATTCCTTAAAGCCATCTGAGCCTACTGTAGCGAATCCGATATCTCAAAATACCCTGTTTGATAAGATTTCTCAGGTAGCAGAAGCTAGACGATATTTCCAGGAGCGCTGGCAACCTCCCGAAGGGCTACAGAAAACCTTGAACTATAGTTTGTGGTTAAATAATAATGGTACTATCCGACGTATAATTCCCCTTGGGCAAGCAGCGAAAACCTATATAGATAACGCCCCCATACCTCTGATCGGTGAAACTTTTGTGTCCCCTTTAGAAGGGGAAGGTATACCAAAAATTCGCGTGCTGCTACACCCGGATGGTAAGGTTCAAACGTTGTTGGAGGGAATGAATTGACGTAATTAGTAATAGGGGCTCTTGCTTACCACCTATTAGGTTAAATTCCTTCCTACCTAGGATGTCCAAAACTATTGTTAGGCAATTTTGGACAATATTTTTGTTTGCGCTCCCTAGGGCGTGTTTTCTTGCCTCGGAGATCCCCCTAAATCCCCCTTAAAAAAGGGGGACTTTGAGTATGGCTCCCCCCTTTTTTAAGGGGGGCTGGGGGGGATCATAATCTTGCGGAAAACTTTGAAAACACGCCCTAGCACTCCCAAGAAACTGTGGGGTCTCCCGCTATTGAGCTTTAGTTTAGGATGAGGAAGTTTAAAATCCAGGTATAGCTATCTTGGGAGTTGTTTTAACTAACGGTTTGGCATAGTAGGTCTGGAAAAGCAAGTTAACTAAACTCTATATCTAGAGTCTTTGGGTAAGCCCTGAGTTGGTATTGCGCTGTTGACATTGGCCTTTAGGATCCTCCACCATTCACAATTCGTTTTTATCTGGGTTCAAACTAAAAGGAATATTGAAAGTGATGAAGAAGCATAAAATCCAATTTCCACCTACAAATGTTCGAGAGCTTGGCCAAGATCAAGTCTATTTTTACCTTGTTAATGGAGAATCCAGGGAGAAGATCCGTCTACATGACTATGAGCGGATATTCGAAGTTCCTGAATTATACGAGCAGGTTGTATATGAGCGTCTGAAGTGCCAGTCTCCGTCAATTGTAGTGGATATCCTGGAGTCTGCTGTCTCTCAAGGGGACCAGAGCCTCAACGAGCTTCGGGTACTTGATCTTGGGGCAGGAAACGGGATAGTTGGTGAAAAGCTGAAACAACACGGAGTCTCACGGCTAATCGGAGTTGATATTATTCCCGAAGCCCAGGCTGCCACTGAGCGAGATCGTCCCGGAATCTACGATGAATTCTATGTGATGGATTTCTGCAATCTCAGTGATAAAGATCGTGATGAACTCAATTCTTGGTCACCTAACTGCTTGGTTTCAGTAGCAGCACTTGGGTTCGGTGACATACCAGCAAAGGCTTTCTTGGAAGCCTTTAATGTAATTAGCGAAAATGCCTGGGTTTCCTTTAATATCAAAGAAACCTTCCTTGATTCAAGTGATAATTCTGGATTTTCACAGCTGATTCGGAAACTGATCTTCTCAGAATTTTTGGATCTTTATCATCTGAAAAGGTATCGCCATCGGTTCTCCCTCGAAGGCGAAAAGCTCTATTACTTTGCGCTAGGGGGCAAAAAAAATTATGATGTTCCGCTCTCCTTAATAGACTCACTTGAATAGACTTACTTGGGTTGTCATCCTGACAGGGCAAACCTATATAAAATTGGGCTAACCGGGAAGCTAATATGCAGACAACTCGGTTATTGCCCACTAAGTCTGATTGGGGGATTACAACCAAATTGACACTCCCCGGTCTAAAGACGCGGGGATTCTTCGTTCAACGATTCGGCTTGCTGAACCTGGTCGGAACCAAGAACAGTAGAGGCCAAATCTCCCGAAGCGTTTACTGGGTCTAAAACCCAGGTTCCGGTGTGCCCCACCGTACCCAAGGCTCTCTTTAGGATATTGATTGCAGCATTGTGGTCTCTATCAAGTTCACACCCACATTCACAGACATGAGTTCTGGTTGATAATGATTTTTTAACTACTTCGCCGCACTCAGAGCAATTTTGACTGGTATAGGCAGGATTCACCGCAACAGTGACCCGCCCAAATTTTTTGCCAAAGTGCTCTAACCACTTCCTAAATTGATACCAACCTGCATCATTAATAGACTTAGCAAGACAGTGATTTTTAACTAAATTCTTTACTCTTAAATCTTCGTAGGCGACCAAATCGTTAGATCGGATTACGCAGCGCGCCGGAGACGAAACCTTAGAAGAGTGCAGCCTTACAACAAAACCTGTCACCTTTGATGCATAGCCTACCAACTATAAAGGCTGCACTCTTCTTGCGGTAACTTCTAACCAGTCTCTTGACGTGCTCTTCACGTTGTCTACTTATTTTAAGATGATGTCTACCCAGTCTATCAATAGCCTTCTTACGGTTGGCAGAGCCTTTCTTTTTGCGAGAAACCCTACGTTGATGAAATTTTAACCGTTTCTCTCCTTTTCTGTAGAACCTAGGATTAGGTTCAGAGTTTCCATTAGAATCAGTGTAAAACTCTTTCAGTCCTACATCTAACCCGATAGTTAACTTAGATGGCTCTAACTGTTCATTCACCTCAATAGAGACGCAGAACTGGACATAGTAACCATCTGCTCTTTTTACTATACGGACTCGCTTAATCTGTTTCTTGTCAAAACGCCACAAGTCCCAGGTACCCTTGAGCTTCAGTCTCCCTATTCCTTTCTTGTCACTAAAGGTGATTGACTTTTTATCAGGGGACAATTTCCATCCTGATTGCTTATACTCAACCGATCTACAATGCTTTTGGAACTTAGGAAAACCTTTCTTCCCGGGCACCTTCTTCTTGCAATTATCAAAGAATCGAACAACCGATGACCATGCTCTTTCAGAGGCAGCCTGACGAGCTGTTGAGTTTAGTTCATTAGCGAAAGGGAACTGATGAGCTAGTACTTTACTGTATTTACTCATATCAAAATTGTTTATCCCTTTATTGTCCATCCATAGACGGATACAGCTATTACGAATGAATTTTACCGTCCGAATAGCTTCATCGATCGCAGAATATTGACTCGTCTTTCCGTAGGCTTTAAATTCTAGAATGATCACCGGTTATCGACCTCACCGCTCTATACTTTATTCTACAACATCTAGAATAAAATCCCGGATTATTCTGAAAATATTTTTCACGGCGGCTAAAGACCGCTGCGACCCTTCATCCCCGCTCTAAAGAGGCGGGGCTTTCGGGTATCGGGGATTCCTGTAATCCTCCACAATCTTTACTATACGCTCCGCCGCACGACCATCCCCAAAGGGATTAATGGCATTTGCCATCCCCTGATAAGCTACTGAATCACTCAATAACAAACTTGCCGCCCCTACCATCTGTTCCGGGTCGGTTCCTACCAACTTACCAGTCCCAGCTGCGATCGCTTCCGGTCGTTCCGTGGTCTTACGCAATACCAGCACTGGCTTACCCAAACTCGGTGCTTCCTCCTGCAATCCGCCAGAATCAGTCATCACTAAATAACACCGTTGCATTGCTGCTACCAATTCCACATAATCCAGTGGTTCTGTTAAAAATACCCGCTCATGGTCACCTAACATTGCCCTTAGGGGTTCCCTGACCGTAGGATTACGATGGAGAGGTAACAATAACGCTGTATCTGGGAACTTATCTAAAATATGGAGGAACCCCTGGGCTATATCCTCCAGTGGTTTCCCCCAGTTTTCCCGACGGTGTACTGTTGCTAAAATCGTGCGGTATCCTTCCCAATCTAAACCCGGAACCTCACACACTGGTTCCCGCTCAGCTACCATCAACAGGGCATCAATCACCGTATTCCCAGTTTTATGAATTGCGCCAGTGACCCCAGACCCCTGCAAATGCTCTACTGCCAGGGGAGTGGGGGCAAAATGTAATTGAGTAATCTGAGAAATCAGCCGTCGATTGGCTTCCTCTGGATAGGGATTAAACAAATCATTGGTGCGCAATCCGGCTTCGACATGACCCACCGGGATACGTTGGTAAAAGGCTGCCAAGGCCGCAGCAAAGGCTGTAGTTGTATCCCCCTGCACAACTACTAACTGGGGCTGCAATTCCTGAAATAATTCCTCTAACCCCCGTAAACTAAGACAAGTAATATCGGTCAGAGTTTGCTTGGGCTGCATAATTTCTAGATCCCGATCCGCCCTCAGGTCAAACATCCCCATCACCTGGTCTACCATTTCCCGATGCTGACCCGTTAACACCACCTGAGTCTTAAATTTACCAGAGCGTTGGAACTGAAGAATCACTGGAGCTAACTTAATTGCCTCCGGACGAGTTCCTAATGTGATACAGATTTGAATTGGAGACTTGGTTGAACCCTGGTTTAGGGTCTTGGGTGTAGGGTCTGGGGGAATTTCCAGGGGTTTCATAATTACAGCATTTCTCAATTGGCTGAAGTACTTTCGTTCTGGGTTGCGCGGGAATAGGGAATAGGGAATAGGGAGTAGGGCTAAGAGTCAGCGGGCGTGGGAAAACCGGGCCCGGGGAGGGAGGGTTGGGCTGCGAAAAATGTTCAACCGTTGCTACCCCTCAACACTCAACACTTAGCAATAACCCAAGCGAGTCAATAATAGAACAATTTCATCAATAGCATTACGGAGTTTAGCAGCAGATTGGTCAGATTGATTTACCAGAATACTCAATACCAAGGTTTGATAGTCAGGAATATCAAGATAGCCTGATAAGGCTGAGACACCACTTAATGTACCAGTCTTAGCCTGGAGCTTACCAACAGCTGCGGTATCACGAAAGCGATCGCGTAAAGTTCCACTAACCTCAGCCGTAGCCAAGGATTCTCGATAAACCTGAGCTAATGGGGTTTGTGCCATCAGTCTCAGAGTTTGTGCGATCGCAAACGGACTAGCTAAATTATGGCGAGATAGCCCAGACCCATCAGCCATACTATAGCTTTTTGGGTCAACCCCTAACTCCGTTAAGCTCTGTTGAACCGCTACCAGACCAAACTTAGGGCTAGACTCACTCCTTTCCTCTGTCTCCAGCTGGTGCAATAATGCCTCAGCATACAAATTATTACTCTGCTGATTGATTTCCTTTAACAATAGCGCTAACGGAAGAGATTCCACTGCTGCCAACTCTGTCGTTATTTCTGTATTGGTTATCTGTGTATTATTCACATTAGCTGAACTTTCTTTTACCAATGCCTTAATCACAGCAATTCCCTCAGCTTCCAGGATACGGCGGAAGGACTCCAGGAAATAATGGGCTGGGTCGCGAACTGCTAACCCCCAGAAGTCTGGTGCAGCATCTGCTGCCAGTTGACCGTTAATCACTAACACCGGCTCACCTAAAACTCCCATTATTTCCACTGAGTATGGTATTCCCGCCTTACCCGTAACAGCACGATTATCCACACGCCACTGTTTAGCCGCTACCCCATCACTCCAACTAACGCGCAATGGTTTACCAGGCTGTTGGGGCAATAGGGTTAGTCCAACAGTATTTTGATTGAGAATAAGTCGATTAACCGAAGCGCCATAGTATAGATAACTATCGCTCCACTCCCAGGTTGGATTGATAATACCATAGGGAGTATAGCCATCTTCTACAATTAACTGTTGCACCAACCTTACCCCTTGACCCTTTAGTTGTTGTGCCACATCTGTTAACTGGGTATTGCTTAAGCTTGGGTCTGCTTGTCCCACAATTCGTAAGGACGTCAAATAGGGGCTAGTGCCAGTACCATAAACCGGTGTGCGAATCCGGTATTGCTCACCTAGTTGACGTAACGCTGCTGCTGTGGTAAAGAGTTTGATATTGGATGCTGGGATAAAGAAACGTTCTGATTCAAGACTGTAGAGGGGAGCTGAGTCGGCTAAGGGTTGAATCAAAATGCCCCAACGCGATCGCATAAATTCCGGACGACTGATTATGGCATCAATGGCTGTAGTTAAGTCAGCAGGACAAATCTTGTCTCCAAAGGATTTCCGTTCCTCAACTACTTCAACTGCTGCCGGTGTCGCCATCACCCCTTGCTTGATGACTAACTGTACAGCTAACCACAACAGCAGCAAAGTTATTGGTTTTCCCCATCGATGTAAGGGATTTGGCATAACTCACAACTCATAACTCACAACTGACCCACTCAAGTAAAGCTGCATCTAATTAAAGCTGTTTGACCCCGTGGGTGGAATGGGCATCAGTGGAACGGGCATCAGTGGAACGGGCATCTTGGTGGAACGGGCATCTTGCCCGTTACAATTCCCAGGCGGGCTGTCCCAACGCCCTTGGGTGGTGCGTTACGGGGCGGGCTGTATCAACAGTGGCTACGAGGTTGCACATGATGGCAACCCCGCCCCTAACGCACTACGAACTCAAATCATTTGTCTAATCCGTTAATGACTAAACTATTAAAAATTACTCCTCAACGCTGGCTGATTATCTTCTCCCTATTGATTATTACACCATTAGGGATTCTTTCCAAGTACTACTCTGGTCTTGGATAAAAATGGGTTCATGACTACTCTGGTGATATTTTTTATGAGATTTTTTGGTGTTTATTGATATTTTTTATTATCCCCAATCGCCAAGCAATAACCCGAATTACCTTAGGAGTTTTTAGCGTTACCTGTGCCATAGAATTCTTACAACTTTGGCAAACCCCTATATTAGCACCGATTCGTGCTTCCTTAATCGGTAAATTTCTCTTAGGAACTACCTTTGTATGGTGGGATTTCCTCTATTATGCCATTGGCAGCGTCTTAGGTTGGCTATGGTTACGGCAAATTTCGCAGTTCGGTAAACTGATTAGATAGGGTGCATCTCATATTTGTAAAAAAGAATGGGAAGTCTAGGAAGTGTGGGAAGTATGGGAAGTTTCTTAGACTTTTTGCCTAATTGTAAAAGCGATACATCGCTACTCCCGACTCCCGACTCCCGACTCCCGACTCCCGACTCCCTACTCCCGACTCCCTACTCCCTATTCCCTTTGTTATACCGGACTTAATATTACTCAAAACTAACGGATATTTCTACCTTTTGTTTTGGATCTAATCCAATATATTGAGCACGAATAGTAGTACCCGATA
>NZ_JAAHHU010000235.1:0-7786 GCF_010672095.1 Moorena sp. SIO3I6
GCTGCTGGTAGCTATTGATGAATATCCCAGTCCTGTTCCTTCTTTGAATGGCTGTGTCAATGACATCCTAGAAATACAGGAATATTTGCAAGGGCGGGTCGCTGCAGATGGAGATAAACTTCACATCCGCACACTCTTGAATCAAGATGCTACCCGTCAGGCAGTTATTGATGGTTTTCGGGAGCATTTGTGTCAAGCTAGCAGTGAAGATGTTGCTTTCTTTTACTACGCGGGACATGGTTCTCAAGAGCAAGCCCCACAAGAGTTTTGGGCAATAGAGCCAGACAGATTAGATGAAACATTAGTCTGTTATGACAGTCGCACTGAAGGGGGTTGGGACTTGGCAGATAAGGAGTTAGCCAAGCTAATTTCTGAGGTAGACCAGAACAACCCCCACACTGTTATTATTTTAGACTGCTGTCACTCTGGTGCTGCCACCCGTGGCGAACTAGAAGCAGAAACAGCAATTCGTAAAACTTCCACCGACAAACGTCAGCGACCCTGGGATAGTTTTATTTTCTCCTTGAGTGAAACTGAAAAATTATCAGCTGCCCTCAGCCCGGAAAAAAATCCTAGTGGTTGGAGTTTCCCCACAGGAAAACATATCGTCCTAGCCGCTTGTCGAGATAGTGAGACGGCGAAAGAATACAACAGCAATGGGCAACCAAGAGGTGCGTTTTCTTACTTTTTGCTGGATACCTTGAAGAAAGCCAATGGTAGCCTGACTTATCGGGATTTATTCAAGCGTGCCAATGCCCTAGTCCGCAGTAAGATCGACGCCCAATCTCCCCAAATCGAAGCTACGGAGTTGAGTGATTTAGACCAACCTTTTCTCGGCGGTGCGATCGCTAACCATACACCCTACTTTACTGTCTGCTATGACAAAAACCAGGACTGGGTGATTGATGGTGGTGCGGTTCACGGCATTTCTCAACCTGTTGGGAATGACACCACAATACTGGCCTTGTTTCCCTTTGACACCCCCACAGAGGAACTTCGCCAACTCTCAACGGCAGTAGGTGAGGCAAAAATTGTCGAAGTAATGCCCCAGCTGAGTAAAGTTCAAATTAGTGGTATTGGGGATTTAGATCCCGAAATGACCTGGAAAGCAGTAATCACTAGTCTGCCCTTGCCACCGAAAGGGGTTTTATTGTCAGGAGAACCAGCTGGTGTAGAATTAGCCCGTAGCACCCTGCTCAACACGGCTCACAATCAGCCTTCCCTGTATGTTCGGGAAGTGGCAACCCCTGAAGCTGCCGATTTTAAGTTACTGGCTCGTGACGGTAACTATTTAATTACACAACCAGCGGATGACCGTCCTCTAGTGGCTGCCATTTCAGGTTACACCGATGCCACTGCCTTGCAGGCGATTCAGCGATTAGAACATATCACCCGTTGGCTGAATATCACTGAACTGGCCAGCCCAGCCACCAGCCGCATTCGCCCCGATGCTGTGCAAATGTTGATTTACCAGCAGGATGGGACGCTTTTGCTAGATACTGACATTCGCCTGGAATATCAACAGGAAAATGGCAGGTGGCGATCGCCCACATTGAAAATTAAGCTGAAAAACACCAGTAATGAGCCGCTTTATTGCGCTCTGCTGGTTTTAACCGACTTTTACGCCGTCGGTGCTGGGTTGTTAGATGGCGGTGGGATTTGGCTGCAACCAAGGGGGCAAGAGGGAGATGAAGCCTGGGTTAATCGCGGAAATCCTATTTGTCCTACGGTTCCCAAACAACTATGGCAAAAAGCGGGGATTACGGAAGTTAAAGATATTCTCAAACTGATTATCTGTTCGACGGAATTTGATGCTACTTTGCTCGAACAACCAAAACTTGACGTACCTCAACGTCCCGTGCCTACACCCCATCGCGGTAATGGTACCCTCAACCGCCTAATGCAAAGGATTCCAGCTCGTGACCTCCCCAACACAAAAGAAGATCAAATCTATGATGACTGGTTAACTAGCCAAATTAGCATTACTACCGTGCGTCCTCTACACACTACTCCAATTCCCAGAGGGGACGACTATGTCTTTCTGGGAGTGGGTTCCGCCCTATACGCCCATTCCGAATTGAGAGCTAAGGCACGTCTAACCACTCTCACCCAATCAACTAGGGATTTAGGTAATCATATCTTACCACCGATACTGCGGGAAAACCATCCGGGAATTGAGTCCTTTGACTTTACTAGCAGTCGGGGAACGGATCCTGGTTTAAGCGCGCTGGAATTAACTGAGGTGGAAAATCCGTCAGCCGTTACACCCAAAAATCCCCTGAAACTTATTGTTGATCGACCCCTTGCTTGTGATGAACAACTGTTACCGATTAGCTACGATGGGGAGTTTTTCCTGCCTTTGGGACGGGCTCGGTCTACCCCGGAGGGCAAAACGGAGATTTTACTGGAACGGTTAACAGAACCAATTAGTGAAGGTAGCCGCAGCTTGGGGGGTTCGATCCGAATTTTCTTCCAAAAAGTAGTGTCTCAACAACTGGGGCTAGAGTTTAATTACCCAATTTTGGCAGCAGCGGATGTCACTGCCTCTGGAGTGGTCAACTATACAGTCAACTATACAACAGAGGTTGAACAAGTCAAGTCGCGGGTTGCCGAAGCCCAACGCATAGTCCTCTACATACACGGTATTCTTGGTGATACCGAGAGCTTGCTGCCCAGCCTTCGCTCCGCCCAGGTTGAGGTGGATGGAACACAAAAACCCCTGGCGGAATTGTATGACCTGGTACTCACCTATGATTATGAGAGTTTAAATACCTCAATTGTAGAGAATGCTAAATTGCTGAAGCAGAGACTACAAGCTGTAGGGTTAGGGGAGAACCACGGTAAAATTTTTCACATTGTCGCCCACTCCATGGGAGGGTTGGTTTCTCGTTGGTTTATTGAACGAGAAGGAGGTAATCAGGTAGTTGGGCATTTAATTATGCTAGGTACACCCAATGCTGGTTCCCCTTGGTCTACGGTTCAAGATTGGGCATTAGCTACCTTAAGTATCGGTTTAAATGGGCTGTCAAAATTTACTTGGCCAGTACCAGTGATGGGGATGTTGCTTAAGGCTATTAACCAGTTTGCTGATGAGATTGAAACTATTGATATTTCCCTAAACCAGATGCATCCCACTTCTGAGTTCTTGGAACAATTAGCAGCAAGTCCCGACCCCAAAGTACCTTACTCAATTATTGCTGGTAATACATCTATTATTCCTGCCGCCCTGACAGCAGAGGCCAATCAAACGTCTAGGGCGTGTTTTCAAAGTTTTCCGCAAGATTATGATCCCCCCCAGCCCCCCTTAAAAAAGGGGGAGCCATACTCAAAGCCCCCCTTTTTTAAGGGGGATTTAGGGGGATCTCAGAGTTTGAAGACACGCCCTAGTCCCTTGCAACGACTAATGCAGAAGTTATTTGATAAAGCTGTAGCTCTGGCTTTCTTTGAGCAACCAAATGATATCGCTGTTACAGTACAAAGTATAAAAAGCTTAGGTTCAAACCGGACTCCACAACCGAAAATTCAGGAAATCGGCTGCGATCACCTGGTTTACTTTACTGAACCAGTGGGGTTAACTGCCCTCTCCAAGGCAGTGATTCAAGCCCTAGAAAACACAAAAGATATTACTAATAATTCTTCAGGGAACAAAGCACTGAAATGGTGGATTATTGGGGTTGTTGGGGTATTAGTAGCAGCTAGTATTGCTTGGTTGATAGTAAAGTCATCCAATAATAGCCAACGGAGCAATCAATCTCAACCCCGCGAGAATCTAGGTCAATGATGCGTAAGCGGTCAGCGGTCAGCGGTCAGCCGTGCGCGTAGCGCTTAAGCTGTTCCCGTAGCGCATAAGCTGATAGCTGATAGCTGAGAGCTGATAACTGATAGCTGAATGCTTACAATGCTATATACGCCAATGACACTAGGGCTTGTCTGCTTTCGTCAATAGGTAAAGATTTATTACGAAAATACTAATTTCTGCGTAAAGTTAACAAATTATCTTGGGGAATAAATAGGGAGCATCCCAGATTTGACAAACTATACCCCAGCTGTGTGAGCGGGATTATACCGCCCACATAAAAAGATATATTTGCCAAAATGGGATGCTAGCAATCCCTAGTATTAAAGTTATCTTTATAAGTGCTTTTAGTATAACATGTTTTCTCGGAATCTCGCCTTTATCATCGGTATCAATAACTACACCAACGGCATTTCTCCCCTCAACACTGCCGTAAACGATGCCAAAAAACTAGTGGAAATTCTCCGCGAGAAGCATGATTACGAAGTCTGGGAATGCCTAGACGAAGTGGCAACTCTGTCTAAGTTTAACAAATTTTTATTTCATACCTTACCCGAACAAGTTACTGAAAATGACCGCTTATTATTTTACTTTGCTGGTCATGGAGTAGCTCTTAATGGGGATGATGGCCCGGCTGGTTACTTAATTCCTCAAGATGCCAAACTCGGCGATACTAATAGTTATCTGCCCATGACCAAGTTACACGATGCTTTAAGTCAATTACCTTGTCGTCATTTCTTGGGTATCCTCGACTGCTGTTTTGCTGGTGCTTTCCGTTGGTCGAATACTAGGGATTTACTCACATCGCCAGAAGTAATTCACCAAGAGCGTTATGACCGTTTTATTACTGACCCAGCCTGGCAAATCATTACTTCTTCAGCTTCTGACCAAAAGGCTTTAGATAACTTTAATTTAGATAGCGTACGCGGTCAAGTCGGCAATCATTCCCCTTTTGCAGCGGCATTATTAGAAGCCCTCGAAGGTGGAGCAGATATCTATCCTCCTGCTACCAATGGTAAACCGCCTGGAGATGGGGTAATTACAGCCACCGAATTATATTTACATTTACGGGATCGAGTCGAAATACCCACAGAAAAATGCCGTCTGCGACAAACCCCTGGTATTTGGTGTTTAAATAAGCACGATAAGGGAGAATATATCTTTCTTTCTCCCGGACATGAACTTAATTTACCCCCCGCACCACCTTTGGATCAATCACAAAATCCCTATCGCGGTTTAAACTCCTTTGACGAGAAACACAGTTCACTGTTTTTCGGTAGAACATTACTAGTGGAAAAGTTACAGGATTTTGTCAAAGCTAATCCCCTGACAGTGGTGTTGGGTGCTTCCGGTTCGGGTAAGTCTAGCTTGGTCAAGGCAGGATTAATTCCCAAACTACGGCAAGATAATACCGAGAAATGGTGTATTTTGCCACCCATCCGTCCTGGTGAGACTCCCTTGGAACCATTAAATAATGTGCTGACTGAAGCTAAGTTACCCTTGGTAGAGCCACAAAACCCCCAGCATAACCTGGCAATGAGCATTGATGTTTGGGCAAAAAATAACCCAAACTCTAAGTTATTACTGTTTATTGACCAAAGCGAAGAAATTATTACACTCTGTCAAAACTATGATCAGCGTCAGGAGTTTTTCCAACAGATACTCACAGCCATAAATGCCCATGGGGATAAATTACGGGTAGTATTAACCCTACGTTCTGACTTTGAACCCCAAATCACAGATGTGGGCTTAAAGTTGGCACCGGAAGTACTAAATCAATTGGGAACTAAGGTACTGATAAATCTTTGGCAAAGTGGACGATTTATTGTACCGGCGATGACACGAGGGGAACTCAACGAAGCGATAGAAAAACCGGCTCAAGCACGGGTAATGTATTTTCAACCCCACGATTTAGTAGAAAAATTAATTGATGAAGTGGCGGATATGCCCGGAGGATTGCCCCTGCTGTCTTTTGCCTTGAGCGAACTTTATCTGAAATACTTAAGGCGACAAAGGCAGGCACAATATAGAGGAATCACCATTGACCGGGCGCTGACTCAAGAAGATTATCTTGAATTGGGGGGAGTAATGCGATCGCTAACTCAAAGGGCTGATCAGGAGTATCATTTGCTAGTTCAAGAAAATCCCGCTTATGACCAAGTAATCCGTCATGTCATGCTGCGGATGGTGGCACTAGGTGGGGGTGAATTAGCCCGTAGGCGGGTACCTTTATCGGAATTGGAATATCCACCAGCGAAAAATGCTTTAGTGAAGGAAGTAATTCAGCGTTTTAGCACAGCACGGTTATTGGTTATTGGACAAGATGCTGAGGGGAATCCTAATGTCGAACCAGCCCATGATGCTTTAGTACGGGGATGGCAAAGATTGCTGGGATGGAAACAAAACGAGGAAGAAAGCTTACTTCTACAACGGCGGTTGACTCCCGCAGCCCAGGAGTGGAAAAGCCAACAAAAGGCAAAGTTTCTTTGGCATGCTAACCCTCGTCTTGATTTGTTGAAAAAGGTATCTTTATCCGATGATAACTGGCTTAACCAAGTAGAAGCTGAGTTTGTGCGGCGTACTCTGCAAAAAAGGCGAAATGATAGCCGTCGATTCATTAGCCTAACGGTCGTGATTCTCGCTCTGAGTGGATTGAGCATCTTTAGTTTTAATCAGTTGCAGCAACTCAACTCCGCATCTGAGCAATTCCAAAGCGACTCTATCAAAGTACTAGCGGAATTTTCCATCAATACTGTATTGAACATTAACCCCACTTCTGAAAACAATCCAGTTCGTGGAGAGGTAAAGGCACTCAATAAAGCCCCTTGGAGAACTCTGTTGAACGAAAACAATCAGGTATTTGCCATGTCACGTAAGTATAATAAGGGGCAAGTATTCACGATTGCACATCATGGACTTTTATCAAATACAAATTATAGTACTTTTATGTTTTTAGTGCTTAATTATATCAATGGACTTAATGGCAATAAAAAAGTATTAATGTCAAGTGGTCATTGCGAACTTTTGACTTTAAATAATGATTTAAAAGGTTACAAAATAGCCGATATTATGGAAAAATTGGGGTATGAAACCAAGGAGATTTCCGCACCTATTAATAGCACAAAAATTCAAAATACAAACGCCAATATTATCATCATTGGAAATGCATGGGGCAATCTGGAAAATGATGAAATAAAGACAATTGAGCAGTTTGTATCGAACGGTGGGAAAGTCATTATTGTTGGATTAGGAGGGTATTGGAAAGATTACAGTGACAAACCTGATCAACTAGATAAGCTAGCACACCGAGGCAAATGCAATCAGGAAGGGCAGGATACAAATGATATCTCAACATACCCAATGAACAAGCTTTTAGAGAAATTTGATGCTCGTTTTGAAAGCTCTTTGATCAATTAGCAGAACACTAACTAGGTATTCAAGACGATCACGAATTAGAAGACAAGACTTTTATCCACAGAGTGCTTGTCTGTTTGAGACGAGCAGTTAAGGCGATGAATCACTCAGGATGAAAAAGGGGTAATCGCGTTTGTGACTATCTGAAGAATAACTCTAATGTGAGCGATCGCCATCTCTTTGACGATGTAAAGAAGTAGTTGCAGAAGATAAAATTTTTTAACACTAGAAACAGTTCTTGGTCAAATATGGGCCTTGCTGAATTAAGGAATGAATGCGCGATTATCTGGTTTTATTAAAGCCCCCTAAATCCCCCAACTTTGGGGGACGCAAGAGAGTTTTGTTCCCCCCAGAATTGGGGCAGGGCTGTTTCAAACTTTAATAAGTTAACGATTATTGGAGATAGGGGGATAGGGGGATAGGGGGATAGGGAAATAAACTAAAATTTACCGAAAAATCCGCCAATTTAGTCATTAAAATCTGACAAATTAGTTGGGAGGAAGCAACTCCAATGACTAACAATTCGTGATTCGGCCTTCGAGGAGGGTTAGATAAATTTGGCCAAAATTCCGACTA
>NZ_JAAHHU010000236.1:0-7755 GCF_010672095.1 Moorena sp. SIO3I6
CCTCCACTGTCACGATGAAAAACATAGAATCGGAATTCAGTCAAAACGTCAAGAGTCAAATACAGACTCCTCTGAGTTAGATGAAAACCCATTCTAGAAGGTACCAATGACAATGGTTCCGTTTGATGAGGAGCCGTATGATGCGAAAGTATCACGTACGGTTTTGAAGACGAGTCGGTGGGGCGACTCACCGGCTTAGTTTAATTTCGGCCTCTACTTTTCCTGGTTCCGACCTGGTTGAGCAAGTTGGATCATTGAGTGAAGAATCCCCGTGTCTTTAGACCGGGGAGTGTCAACTCAAATAAGAGCATTGTCAATACTGCGTGGCTTTTGGATAAATCCCCCCAACCACCCGTCGGGATCCCCCTCCCGTCCCCCGCGCGGAAGGGGGAAGCCAGAGCAACCATAGACTTTTTGTTCATGGGGTCTATTGTTCCCCCCTTGTTAAGGGGGGTTAGGGGGGATCTCCCAGGGTGGATGAATATTGCTAACCAGCCACCGGCTACTATAGCGTTTTCCATATTAATGAAATACACACACCTATTTTTTCCCGATTCCCAATTCCCGATTCCCGATTCCCTACTCCCTACTCCCTACTCCCTACTCCCTATTCCCTGCGCTATAGCAATTTTCAAGTAATCATTTTCAATTAAAAAAATCTAAATATCGTCAAAGGAACACACTATATGGTTGCCACAAAAGACAGCAAAGACCAGATTTTCCAAGCCTTTGAGCAAATCCTAAAAGAGCGGCAAAACATTGACTCAAAAATTGCCACCAAAGAAGAAGAAGCGGAAAAAGCTAAAAATCAACAAGTCCTGGAAACTGCCTCAAACTATACCGTTGATAATATTGTCAAAGGAATGGCTGATTTACAGCTAGAGTTTGGCACCATCGTTAATGAATTGTCAGAAAAATTATCCTCAGAAGCCTCTAAACTTGATGAGCTAAAGCTGGCGATTAAAGTAGAAACTGAACACTTGCAATACCTTCAGCAAATTCGAGTTGTAGCTGATGCCTTACATTTGCTCAATCAAGAGCACCAAGAAAAGCTAAAATCCCTAGAGCAAAAAGCAGATCAACAGCGAGAAGAGATCGAAAAAGACCAAGAGCAAAAACGTAAGCTTTGGCAAAAAGACCAGGAAGACTTTGAAATAGCACGTCAAGAACAAAACGAATTATTGGCTCGGGAACGACAACGCCAAGAAGCTGACTATCAATACGAATTAGAACGTAACCGTAAAATTGAGACGGATCAGTATGAAGAACTGAGCCGTAACCAGGAGCGAGAATTGCAAGAGGCCAATCAAGAAAAAGAAAAGCAATGGTCTGAGCGAGAACAGAAGCTACAAGAATCTCAAGACCTGTTTGAGGAGTATCAACAGAAAGTGGAAGCTTTCCCTGCTGAGCTAGATGAAATCGTTAAAAAAGTAAAAGATAAAGCCATTAAAAAAGTCCAAAACGACGCTAAAGTACAGGCTGATTTACTAACCAAAGGCTGGGAAGTTACTCAACAGGGTTATGACGTTAAAATTCAGTCCCTGGAGCAACACATAGAAAAACAAAATAAACAAATTGAAAATCTCTATAGTCAGCTACAAGAGACCTTGAAACAGTCCCAAGCCCTGACCTTGAAAGCTTTTGATGGGTCTTCAAGAAGCAAGGATCAAAATTAGTGAATAGTGATATCAGTTCAGAAATTGTCAAATAGAATATAACCTTGAAAGTATGACACGCAAACCTAACAGCAAGAACACCAAAGCAGAAATTTTAGAAGCTTACAAGGAATTACTAGCAGAACGAAATGCTTTGGAAAAAGAAATGAAGCAGATGAACAAAACGCAAACTCCTCAAGTATCCACGGTGGAAAAAAAGCAAACTAATGGATCTGTACCAGCAAAAGTCATGAAAGACAAAATGATGTATACCCTTGACAGCCTGGTTAAGCTGCAATTAGGGTTTGGGAGTAGTGTCAGTGAGTTGTCGGAAAAACTAACATCAGAAGCGGCTAAGCTAGAAGAATTACGAACAGCGGTTACTGAGGAAACTCAACAACTTGCTGAACTCCACAATTTATCAGAAATTCAAGACGATACCTTAGATACCTTAATCGAAACCTATCAGAATAGCTCTAAAGCTTTCGATGAAGAAATTTACCAAAAACGGGAAGAGTTAGAGCTGGACATTAATCAGTTAAAACAATCCTGGTACAAAGAACAAGAGGAACAGCAACGAGCTATTAAAGAACGGAATGAAGAACAAAATAAAACCCGTAAGCGAGATGCTCAAGAGTATGATTATAATTTAGACCTACAACGCAGCTTAGATCAAGAAACCTACAACCATAACCAAGAACGTTTATACAAAGAATTGGAGGAAACGAGGCAACAACAAGAGAAACAATGGGCAGAGCGGGAAAATGCGATCGCAGAGCGAGAGAAGCAGTTTGAAGAATTAAAAACTAAGGTAGAAGCCTTCGACCAGGAAAAATCAGTTGCTATCAAAAAAGCCCAAGAAGAAGGCAAAGCGATTGCTAGCCACCAGGTCAAAATTCAAGCCGACTTACAGAATAAGGAATTAGAAGGAAATAATCGTGTCTATCAGCTAAGAATTGAATCCCTGGAACAGACAATAAAAGAATCCTCAGCACGGATACACAGTCTTTCCCAGCAACTCGATACTGCCCTCAAACAAGTTCAGGATTTAGCGGTCAAGGCAATTGAGGGTGCTTCTAATATCAACTCTTATCAAGCCCTTAAAGAAATTGCCTTAGAGCAAGCGAAAAATCCAACTAAGGGTAAATAAGGATAAAAAAGAGAAATATTTTAGTGGTTTTGAAGGTTGACGACATAGTGTCGTTAACCTTCAACTATAAATAGTCAACCAAAAGTTATCATTGACACACGTAAAATACTCCGGAGTTGTATCATCAGTAATATTGGGTCAAAGCGCTAATCAACCGATGGAAACAATTTCGGTAGGTGGCGACTCGTGATCACAAGCTTGCTGACCAATCTTGAGCTATGGAGCGCGTTCGCGTAGCGTGGCCTACGGCCAATCGCTTCCATTTTTTTTTGGGTTGTCAGGTCAGCAAACACATCCTAAGTTGTCAATTTCGGTATCAGTGTTCTAGTCAATGGTTATGAACGTAATCAAAGAAATTCGGGTGTTACTGATTGAGAGGGGTGATTTGACGCAGTTAGGTCTCAGAAAAGTCTTGGAGCAGTACAAAGAAGTCAGTTTGGTGTCTCAAGTTTCTAGCTTGCGTCATGTGGCGGCCTTTTTAAAAAAATCTAACCCGGACATAGTAGTCATTAATTTAGAGCATTCAAGCAATAGTGATGCGTTATTGCGGTTAGTCAGAAATTGGAAAGTGGCATTTTTTCCTAACATATTGCTGCTATCTTGGGACACATCAGAAGAATTTGTTATAAGCGCTTTTGGGGCTGGGGTAGATTCCTATTATCTAAAACGTATCAATTTTCCTAAAACTAATGTAGACACCAGTACTTTCTTAGATGCTTTAAAAGCTACCTATGAAGGGCAACACTGGATTGATCCAGAAATAGCTGGTTATCTCCTAAAAAACAGTATCAAGTCACCCGGCAAGAATTTTTCTGGGATTACTTTAATCAATTCCTGTGAGCCTGACTATTATCAGATTCTTAGGGAAAATCCACTGACTGAACGGGAGCTAACTGTCTTGGAATTGATCGTAGCCGGTTATACAAATGACGAAATTGCCCAGCGATTATTGCTAGGTCTTGGCACAGTTAAAACTCACATTCGGTCTGTGCTGTGGAAACTGTGCTGTGACGATAGAACACAAGCAGCAGTACAAGCACTTCGCAGTGGTTTGGTGAAGTAGATACCAAGATTCGGTGGATGCATCTTTTTGTTGTAAATCTATAACTGTTGGGGCGGGGGCGCGGGGAGGGTGGGGAGTGTGGGAAGGGTGGGGAGTGTGGGAACCCACCCCTAACCCCTCCCAGGAGGGGAATATGGGGAGATGGGGCAGATTTTTATTAAGGGTAATTATCCTGACATGATATTAGTGCTTAGCAATTATTGATTAAGGTTTAATTGTTAAATTTTCATGCTTTAAGTTTAGAATTAAGCAAAATAGCTGATTAACCACTAAGCACTAACTCCTCTACCTATAGGTTGGGTTTCAGCGTTTTTTTTGTTAAGTTTTTTTTATTTTATCAGAGTTTTATTAAAATTCAGTTTATTTATCTATTCCTTTTGGACGAGTAACATTGTGAGACTGTTGGGGAGCTGTGCCAATGATATTGAGAGGTTAAGTAATTGTAATCCTTGAGGTGAAGCAATTACAATCATTTAGCTTATTCAAAATGCTCCTTAACTCAGTAACATTTATTAATTAAAATAAATTGAACTATTCCTCTAGGATCGCTTTTGCGGTTTAAAAATTTTCTGTATCACAATAAGAGTCAGAAAAATTACGGAAAGAAAAATCCACCATGGTGAACAAGTCCTCTGTTGCGATGTCACCTCGTCAACAACAGCGTTGGAAAAGTAAAGAAACTATGTTTGCTAAGTTGCTTGCTAAGTTGTTTGCTCAGTTGAAGCAAGTGCCCTTGGGCTATTTAATGGTCATGGCTGCGATCGCAATGGCATTGGATCTCTATATCAGTACCTCCGTCACTCCTTTGATGGGTGTATCATTTTTGATGTGTCTAGTTGTGGGAGTGAGGTGGATTGGAGTCCAACCTAGTAATTCTGGGAATCAAATTCAACGGCTAATCAGGAAATATGGTTTAGGAGCCTGTCTTTTCCTATTCGCCTTTCTGTGGTTTATGTTGGACTTTACCGCTGCGCCAGCCCATGCCCAGTTTTTCCAAGTCGCAGAAGATTGGCTAACTAGTGCTATTCCTGAAGTAGACGCCGATTTGGTGTCCCTGGTGTTTAACGTTTTACGAGCACTATTCCTAATTTATTTAGGCATTTCATTGGTCAAAGTAGTCAATGCTGCCCAACAAGATGATGACTGGAAAACCCTAGCCCGTACTCCAATCATCATTTTGATTGTAGTTACCTTGGGTGATCTGTTAGCAGGCTACATCACTGGCACAGGGGCATAAACTACGGTACATCTAATTTGCCTGTTGAGTTTGATATAGCTGAAGGGATGAGTAGTCAGGGTTTTATTGAGATTGAAAGTTTTTTCAATCACTGATAGGAACGCAAGTCTGATCCAAAATAGCTTGACCTATGGCAAATAATTCAGAGCAACAATTCCGTCGTGTTAACCGAACTCTTGATGAAAAACCGAAAATTGGTCCTATTCCAGCCGATCAGTTTATCCCCTGGGCAATAATTTGGGCAATTGCCTATTACATCGTCAAGGGGGTACTAGGAGCTAGTTGGGTATGGACATCTTGTTTCGGAGTTTGGGGTATGTCTACTTGGTGGGTGCTAACTTCCTCTAGCCATTGGAAATTTCTTTCTAAGTTTATACCTGTACCTCAATGGACAAGAGGAATGGGTAGATACCAAAGGCTTTTAGACGTTAAAAGGGAAAAAGCAAAGGGCAAAGGCTAAAAAGTATGACAACCACTCAAGCTTACGATCAAGCTAAACAAAAGATGGGAAAGAAGCGGGTTGATGTAGGAAATGGTAAAAAGAAAACCTTAAAGCCGTTCGAGGATGACTGTAAGTTAGCTAGTTTCCTAGAAGTCAGACTGGATGGCTCTGATGTTGGGGCATACATTCTCAGAAAAGGAGAAGCTTCCTATAAATTTGTGTTTGGTTTTGAATGTCGAGGCATTCACACCACCTTACGCCAGGAGTTAATTGACCCGGTGTTTGATGCCATCGAAGCTGGGTTAAAAGATTTCCCAGACCAGGAAACCCTCACGATTCACCTAAAGTCTTTCACTGATGACACTGATAGACAAAACACGTTGAGTCAGCTGATCAAGGGGACAGACTCTAACGAGTTAAAGTACCTAATCATGGGAGAAAAGAAGCGAATTCAAGACTTGACCAAAGGGGGAATTAGAAAGCCAAAGACGTTGTATTTATTTGCTACCTATACCGTAGAATCAGGTCGAGAGGGAGCATCTGATAAAATCGAAGAATTTTTGATGACAGCTACCAAGTGGTGGAACGGATTCATTGGCAAGCTGGATGAGTATGAAAAACAGCAGATCGAGAGAGTAATAGAGATTGCCTTTAATAATGGCTATCAATTTTGGGAAAGGCTGTTGAGCAATCAAATGGGTCTATCGATTCGCCCTCTTTCTGCTCAAGAGTCTTGGAATTATGTGTGGCAGCGATTTAATGATACACCACCTCGTTCAGTTCCCCAGTTGCTTTCCTTAACTGAAGCTGGAGTTACCGAGGAGGTTTACTCAGAAATCCACCCGGTTTCTCTGTTAATGGAAGACTATACCGCTATTCCATTTGCTGATCGACGTTGGATTAATCTCAAGGAGAAGTATACCGCAGTCATGCTCTTTTTAGACAAGCCTGAGGGGTGGAGGAATAAAGAATCCCAAATGCGCTATCTCTGGCAAGTCATGGCAAAAGATGAGGTCTATGACACCGATTGTTTTTGTGAGATTTCCAAAGCGAATATTAAAACAGTAACCAGCAAAATGCATTCGCTGACGAAACAGGCAAATGTCTCCTCAAAATATGCACAAGAGAAAAATACGATTAATGTTAAAGCACAATTAAATATTCAGAAAAATGTCGAGGCTCAGGCGGCTATCTATGAAGGGGCCGTGCCATTTAATGTCTCAGTTGTTTTCTTAGTCCATCGCGATTCTCCACAAGATTTAGATCAGGCGTGTTATACTTTAAAATCTTATTTTCCGCCACCAGCTTGGATGGTAAGGGAGACCGAATATCCTTGGAAAATCTGGCTAGAAACCTTGCCAATTTCCTGGAGCAGACTCTTAATGAGTCCATTTAAGCGATCGCATACCTATTTAAGCCATATTGCACCAGGGTTAATGCCAGTAGTCAAAACCCGGACAGTGGATAGAACGGGATTTGAATTAATCTCTGCTGAAGGAGGTACGCCAGTTTTTATTGACTTATTCAAACAGCATAAAAACCTAGGTATTTTCGGAACCACCCGCAGTGGAAAATCTGTTTTGGCATCGGGAATTATTACCCAAGCCTTGGCTCATGGTATCCCCATCTCAGCTATGGATTATCCAAAACCCGATGGCAGTTCTACCTTTAGTGACTACACCGCTTTTCTCGGGGATAAAGGAGCTTATTTTGATATTGGTCGAGAGGCAGTTAATCTTTTCGAGTTGCCCAATTTAAAGGGATTAGATGCTAAACTACAACAAGAGAGACTTACAGAATACAAAGAATTCTTAGTCGAAGCACTAATGCTAATGGTTCTTGGCTCCACGACGTTTCATGACCGGACTTATACGGATAACATCAGAGCCATGTTAAGCTTAGCAATCAAAGCCTTTTTTGATGATGATCAAATCCATGACCGTTATGTAGCAGCAAATATCAATGGCTTAGACTCTCAAGAATGGCAATTAATGCCTACCCTTGCGGATTTTATTGATTTTTGTTCTTTAGAGAGATTGCGGGTTACCTCTGTATCTGGGGATATCCTTCAAGGCTTGGATCAAGTAAAATTGCGACTGAGGTATTGGATAAATAGCCGAGTAGGAAAAGCGATTAGTCGTCCTTCTACCTTTAGAAGTGATGCTCAGTTATTAGTCTTTGCCTTACGGAATATTAGTAGTGACGAAG
>NZ_JAAHHU010000237.1:0-7742 GCF_010672095.1 Moorena sp. SIO3I6
TAGGATACGATGCCACAGACCAGGAATTAGCAGGCAAGATCATACCCCAACCGCCTCAGACTAACCCGGTTTTTTTGCCTCCCTCTCAGTTAAGTATAGGGTCGCAATTGATAAGCATTTGGTCTGGGGGCGAGGGGAGAAATAGCTATCCCGTGGTGCAATTATCTGGCTCGGATCGAAGCACTAAATACCAAATTGCCTCCGCCACTTGTCAGGATTTGGGGTTAAAGTTACATACTCTAGAACCTGCCGCTCTGACCACCAAGCCCCAGTTAGTCTACCAACTCGGGAAGCGTTGGCAAAGGGAAGCAAGACTATGCAATAGTGTCCTGTTTATTGACTGCGATAGTTATAATTTTTCTGAGCCAGGGCGGGAGTATGCTCTGAGCAAATTTATTGATAGTAACAATACTCGTTTAATCCTCAGCAGCAAAGACCGAAAAATTGACTGTCAGCGGACTGTTGTTAACCTAGACATCCCCCCATTGAGCCACCAGGAACAATATGACCTGTGGGAAAGCCATCTCGGGTCAGCAGCAGCAGAACTTAACGGTCAAATTGAGCGCATCGCCGTGCAGTTTAACCTCAATACTGCTACTATTCAAGCCGCCTGTGATCAATTCAAAATTCAAAATTCAAAATTCCCACAAAATCCCGGATCTAGCCCCCCTAGCCCCCCAACATTGGGGGAAAACCGATATCAAAATCCCCAAATAACAAACAGCGAAGCCTCCTCTGGTTTCCCCCTTTTTAAGGGGGACGGAAGGGGGATCTCGGATAGCGAAGCCTCCTCTGGTTTCCCCCTTTTTAAGGGGGACGGAAGGGGGATCTCGGATAATGGGGGCAAAAATCACAAAGACGAAACCCACCAATCAACTCAATTATGGGATTTCTGCCGCCATTTCGCCCGTAATCAATTAGATCACTTAGCGCAACCTATCAATGCTACGGCTACCTGGGACGATCTGGTATTACCTACCCCACAACGGCTGCTTCTGAGCGATATTGCCACTCATCTCAGACACCAGTATAAAGTCTATCAGCAATGGGGTTTCGCCCAAAAAGGCGACCGGGGTTTGGGCATCAGCGCCCTATTTTACGGGGCTAGCGGTACTGGTAAAACCATGGCAGCAGAGGTATTAGCCCAGGAATTTCGCCTGGATCTTTATCGCATCGACCTAAGTAGAGTAGTCAGTAAATATATTGGTGAGACCGAAAAGAATCTGCGGCGGATCTTTGATGCTGCTGAAACCGGTAGTGCTATTCTGCTGTTTGACGAAGCCGATGCCCTGTTTGGTAAGCGTACCCAAGTTCAAGACAGTCACGACCGCCACGCTAACATCGAAGTCAGCTATTTGCTGCAACGTATGGAAGCCTATCAAGGGTTGGCTATATTGACCACCAATTTCCAAAGCGCTCTCGATAGTGCCTTTTCGCGCCGCATTCGCTTTGTGGTCGAGTTTCCTTTTCCCCAAGCCGAAATCCGTACCCAAATTTGGCAGCGCATTTTTCCAGCTATGACCCCAACCCTTAACTTAAATTACCAGAAACTCGGTCAACTCAATGTAGCTGGCGGAAATATTCGCAATATTGCCCTAAATGCCGCTTTTTTGGCCGCCGCCGCCGATGAAGCCGTGAACATGGAACATATCTATGAAGCAACAAAACGGGAATATCTTAAGTTGAAGAAAATGTTGACAAACGAAGAGATAGAAGGCTGGTTTTAGTTGTGGGGAATGGGGAATCGGGAATCGGGAATCGGGAATCGGGAATCGGGAATCGGGAATCGGGAATCGGGAATCGGGAATCGGGAATCGGGAATGGGTAGAGGCGTAGGGTGGGCAAATGCTGATCATCTGACCATGTAATCTGGAATCCGGTCGATTTGCCCACCCTACAAGCTGCGGGGTTTGGTGGGCAAATCCTGATCATCTGACCATGTAATCTGGAATCCGGTCGATTTGCCCACCCTACAAGCTACTATCAGCTCTCAGCTCTCAGCTCTCAGGCGTAGGGTGGGCAAATGCTTATCCTCTGACAACAATATCTCGAATCCTGTCAATTTGCCCACCCATCAAGCTGCGGGGTTTGGTGGGCAAATCCTGATCATCTGACCATGTAATCTGGAATCCGGTCGATTTGCCCACCCTACAAGCTACAAGTCCATTTGCCCACCTTCCCTGAGGCGTAGGGTGGGCAAATGCTTATCCTCTGACCATGTAATCTGGAATCCGGTCGATTTGCCCACCCTACAAGCTGCGGGGTTTGGTGGGCAAATCCTGATCTTTGAGCTGACCATGTAATCTGGAATCGGGTCAATTTGCCCACCCTACAAGCTACAAGTCCATTTGCCCACCTTCCCTGAGGCGTAGGGTGGGCAAATGCTTATCCTCTGACAACAATATCTCGAATTCTGTCAATTTGCCCACCCTACAAGCTACAAGCTGCGGGGTTTGGTGGGCAAATCCTGATCTTTGAGCTGACCATGTAATCTGGAATCGGGTCAATTTGCCCACCCTACAAGCTGCTAGAAGCTGCGGGGTTTGGTGGGCAAATCCTGATAATTACTATCAGCTATCAGCTCTCAGCTCTCAGGCGTAGGGTGGGCAAATGCTTATCCTCTGACAACAATATCTGGAATCGGGTCAATTTGCCCACCCTACAAGCTGCTAGAAGCTGCGGGGTTTGGTGGGCAAATCCTGATAATTACACTGACCATGTAATCTGGAATCCGGTCGATTTGCCCACCCTACAAGCTTTATTTTTAATTTTTAATTATTAATTTTTAATTACCACTAGGGGTCGATTTGCCCACCCTACAATAACTGACGGCTGATCGCTGACCGCTGACGGCTGAATCCTTACATTCTGACTTCATAATTCATCAAAACCCATAACTTTCGTTTCCCCTATTTTAGATTCATTTAATGCTTTACGGGCTAATTCGTCTAGGAAAGAGGTTTGAGATTGTGATAATGTTTTTTGCCATTTAAGTTCATTCTCAATATCTTCGATTAACTGATGAGCAAGTTCGTTTTGTATCTCTTCTGGTAAATTTTGTGCTTTCTGAAAAGCCTCTGTTAATAGATAAGTCATTAATTTCAGTATTTATATTGAAGTCGATAAATAAATGTTAGCTTAAGTTTCCGTTTACATGCCTTACAGCGGCAATAGGGACGGGGGCGCGGGGAGCTCACAGGGGTAGGTTTTTAACAAAGACCTCAGGTGTGGGGTGTGGGTTGTGGGGTGTGGGGTGTGGGGGATAAGAAAGCGATGCAGCGCGGTCTTGGGGGAAACCACGGCAGTGGCGTAGGGTGGGCAAATACCAAGCCAATCAAAATTTAATCTGGAATTCTGTCATTTGCCCACCCTACAATAACTATAGTTTTTGAATAAAATAAGCTGACGGCTGACAGCTGACGGCTGAATGCTTACTAGCGATCGCGCTTCCATACTTCAATGTCTTGATGCTGCACCAAATCATGAAATAGATAATTTTGAATAGTCGCAAAGCCTTGAAAGACTTAGCTAATAGCCGGAAAACTACCACCAATAAAGTGAATATCACTGAAGGTTTCGATCCACAAACGAGCGCCACAATCCAGTGGATTATCCGGCTGATAAACAATCTTACAAGGACCAAGGATTTCGACTTCATTACCGTAGAGATTAGTGCCCTTTCGTTTTACTGAAATCACTGGCTTCCGGTCTTTGGGGCTTTTCTTGATATTCGAGCCAATGTGATTGCGATTGACATTAATCTTCGCTAAAGCTGGCGGACGACTAGTGCGCCATTTCCCCTTGGGTCCACGATTACCTTTAGTAATTTGTGGCAAATGGTTGAACAGAGGAATAATCCAGAATTTCCCGCTTTTATAGGCACCCCGGACCCGACCCTTCTCTAGGAGTTGGCGCAATCGTCGAGAAGAAATTCCTAATAGAGATGCCGCTTCAGTAGTTCCAACGCACTTGTTCATCAGTGGACTCTCCCTTAACTATTCCGATAATACTAGTTTAAGGGATAAAAGAGAAATTGGCAATTTTAGGGAATCGGGAATCGGGAATCGGGAATCGGGAATCGGGAGTCGGGAATCGGGAAGAAACGGAAGAGTTTAGGATACTCGGTGGATGCGTTCGCGTAGCGGCTCCAAAGGAGCATCGCGTAGCGGCTCCAAAGGAGCATCGCGTAGCGTGACCAAAGGTCAATCCCGTAGCGTGACCAAAGGTCAATCCCGTAGCGGCTCCAAGCTCCCATCACATATAGTTATCTACAAAAATTAACTAATTAATTAGTTGGGTACACAGGATTTTTCCCCACTCCCGATTCCCGACTCCCCACTCCCGATTCCCGACTCCCCACTCCCGATTCCCGACTCCCGATTCCCGACTCCCCACTCCCGATTCCCGACTCCCCACTCCCGATTCCCGATTCCCGACTCCCGATTCCCTAAAAAAATTGTTACAAAAGTTTTCAAAATATGTTATAATAAAAGATTATTTGTGTTACTATAAAAATACCGTGGACGCTAAAACGTTCCACGGTAAGAGCCAGCCGACAGTTTCTCTCGGCTACAGGCTGGCTCTGGAGCCCCAGTTAAGGAGATACCTAATATTTTATGTCGTACTCTCAACGCCTATATCCATGGGCGCTCATTCGCCTATTGCCTAAAATGCAGCGGATGGTTGTTCGTCGTTTTCGCAACCGTTCTGACGCTGAGGGTCACTTGCAGGCCCTTAAACGGCTGATGCCTGATGAAAAATTTATTATTATCTTCGATTTAGGAGACCCTATGGACGGCGAGTCTAATGACGGCGAGTCAAAAGACGAAGAATCTTAAGAAACAGGAAGTCTGAAAAGCCCAGCTCTTCACTAATCAAATTTTAGTTTGATTCCAGAAATAGTCCTGGATGTAACTCAAAAATTATTCTTGATTCGATCAATTGTATTGTATGGCAAAACCTGTAGATATTGGTAGCAAACGCCTAATCAGTCTCGCTCCTAATGCTTGGGTGCAATGGGTAACCGGTAATCCCCAAGTGCGGGCATCTCAGTTACTTGATGCTGAGTTTCAATGGATTAGTCGCGAAAGCGATGTGATTGTCAAAGCTTCTAGTCCTGAACATCAAGAATTTCTGATTCTCAATGAATTACAACTACGCTATGACCAGAACATGCCTCAGAGAATGCGCAATTATGTGGCTTTAGCTGAGGAAAAATACAACCTATCCGCTTATCCAGTATTAATTAATATCTTGCCGCCCCCATCCACAGTCACAATTGTTGATTGTTACGACAAGGAATTCATGGGATTAAAAGCCCGTCAAGATTATCGGGTAATTAATCTCTGGGAAGTAGAGGCTGAATTAGTATTAGAACAACCTTTGCCTCCCCTATTTCCATTTGTCCCAATCTTATTTGGAGGTGGTAGCGAATCAAAATTGCGGTCAGCGGTGCAGGCTTTACGAGCAGATCAAACCTTGAATCAACTAGAACCGCTCTTAGCGTTCTTTGCTAGTTTTGTGCTAGAGATACCTTTAATTCAACAAATCATGAGGTGGGATATGACAGTATTACGAGAATCACCCTGGTATCAAGAGATTTTACAAGAGGGTCTTGCTCAAGGCATCCAACAAGGGATTGAACAAGGGATTGAACAAGGAATTGAACAAGGGATTGAACAAGGGATTGAACAAGGCATCCAACAAGAACGTCGAGGGAGTTTAGAGCGCATCCTTAAACTGCGATTTTCAGAGATTCCTGTCGAGATATCCGTCAGAATTCAAGCCTTAACTCTCGAACAATTAGAAGAGTTGATGGCCACAGCCTTAACGGTTAACTCCCTAGATGAGTTTACTCAACATTTGCCCAATTAATTAAATAAGGCCACACCCCACCTCGACCGTGGGGTGGGCGTAACTCAAAAATTAGTATTGATTCGATCAATTGTATTGTATGGCAAAACGTGCAGATATTGGTAGCAAACGCCTAATCAGTCTCGCTCCTAATGCTTGGGTGCAATGGGTAACCGGTAATCCCCAAGTGCGGGCATCTCAGTTACTTGATGCTGAGTTTCAATGGATTAGTCGCGAAAGCGATGTGATTGTGAAAGCGTCTAGTCCTGAACACTCGGAATTTCTGATTCTCAATGAATTACAACTACGCTATGACCAGAACATGCCTCAGCGAATGCGCAATTATGTCGCTTTAGCTGAGGAAAAATACAACCTATCCGCTTATCCGGTATTAATTAATATCTTGCCGCCCCCATCCACAGTAACCATTGAAGACTGTTACGACAAGGAATTCATGGGATTAAAAGCCCGTCAAGATTATCGGGTAATTAATCTCTGGGAAGTAGAGGCTGAATTAGTATTAGGACAACCTTTGCCTCCCTTATTTCCATTTGTCCCGATCTTATTTGGAGGTGGTAGTGAATCGAAATTGCGGTCAGCGGTGCAGGCGCTACGAGCGGATCAAACCTTAAATCAACTAGAACCGCTCTTAGCGTTCTTTGCTAGTTTTGTATTAGCGATGCAGCGCGGTCTTGGGGGTTTCCCCCATGAGCGACTGCATCAAGAAGAAATACCCTTAATTCAACAAATCATGAGGTGGGATATGACAGTATTACGAGAATCACCCTGGTATCAAGAGATTTTACAAGAGGGTCTTGCTCAAGGGATTGAACAAGGGATTGAACAAGGGATTGAACAAGGGATTGAACAAGGAATCAAACAAGAACGTCGAGGGAGTTTAGAGCGCATCCTTAAACTGCGATTTTCAGAGATTCCTGTCGAGATATCCGTCAGAATTCAAGCCTTAACTCTCGAACAATTAGAAGAGTTGATGGCAACAGCATTAACGGTTAACTCCCTAGATGAGTTTAGTGAACATTTGCCAAATTAATTAAATAAGGCCACACCCCACCTCGACCGTGGGGTGGGTTTTCCTCTTGATTTTACAACTCCGATGGTCAGCGGTCAGTGGTCAGCTAACGTAACTCAGATTAAACTAATGCTTACCTGTTTTATTCAAAAGCTGATAGCTGATAGCTGATAGCTGAACGCGCACGCGTGCGCGTAGCGCATAAGCTGATAGCTGATAGCTGATAGCTGATAGCTTACCTAAATTATAAATTTTTCCGTGATACTTATATCTCCCAATTTTAATCTGACACTGAATCGTTCCTCTGGTTGGCAACTGAAATCAATTTGGATCTTGTCGTTAGTTTTTCCAGCTTGAGCTTTCATACAAGACTTTCCCGATTCATCCAGTAAATTCACCTGCAAATCTGGTGGTAAATACATTGCATCCCCCGCAGGATATAGCCGCATAAAAATATCGATATCTTCAGTATCAGGAGGTTGGAAATTCACTTGCAGCAGCAAGACTACCCCTTGACCAGCTAAGTCCATTAGCTTGGCTCGCATCGTTGATCTGTCATTACCCCTTAAAGCCTGTATCCTCGGTTCTTGGTTGGAGCGCCGCTTGATACCTAACTCAGATCCTCTGAAGGAAGTAACGGTTTTGAAACTAGACCTGTACCTATACTCAGGTAGCAGTGAGGCTGGTGGTTGCCAATCTGCCTGAAATAGTTCCTCAAACCATTGGGTTACCCTCACCGATTTCTTAATCCAATCAATCTTGTCAATTAGTGTATCGAGAGATTCAAGCTGTTCTAGGGGTAAAGGGTCTAGGGATTTAGCGATCGCATGATACGGAGCAAATCCCAATAACTCTACCT
>NZ_JAAHHU010000238.1:0-7638 GCF_010672095.1 Moorena sp. SIO3I6
CGAGTGTCCCACAACTGGGAGCAAATCCCTACATGCCACCGCCGAGTTTATGCCCGGACAGTTCATCCATAATTTTGGGCCTAAAGAAGTCCTCGATCGCCCCAACTATTTAAGCGTCCAAATTAGCGATCACCAACATATTATGCTCGACCCCGAGTTTTTGCAATACATAAATCATAGTTGCGATCCCAATGTTTGCTTCGATACTAAAAATATGGTGGTTAGGGCACTCCGAAAAATAGAAATAGGAGAAGAATTCACATTCTTTTATCCATCAACGGAATGGTCTATGGATCGGGGATTTGATTGTATGTGTGGAAGTGAAAATTGCCTGGAATACATTCAAGGTGCTGCCCACTTACCCCTAGAGGTTTTGAAAAACTATCAACTTTCGGAGTACATAGAGCAAAAGCTAGCAATTTCGCCTAGGCATATATAGCAATTCTATTTCCCATGAGGTACAAAGGGATCCCCCTAAATCCCCCTTAAAAAGGGGGACTTTGAGGTTGATAATTTTACCTCATAAATCCAATAATCGCTATAAGCCATAAATCCTTAGTGTTAAGGGCGATTGAGCCTTCAACAGAAAAAAATGCTAAAGCTCTTGGTGCAGATGCTACCAAGGCGATAGTCACTCATCTGTTATCCATTCCGATTCAAGATGGCCACTAAAAATTTATCTCTGAGTCAGTTAAGTGGAGGAAAAACCTATACCGAAATCGTTTTTAACCAAGTTTGGGGTAAGGTTGAAGCCTATCGAGCAAGCCATCCACAACAACAACTATTTATGATGGCTTTTGGTGACACTACTCAGCCTTTGCCACCTACAGTGGTGCGGGCTTTAGTAGAGGCAGCAAATCGCTTGGGCGATCGCCAAACTTATACGGGTTATGAAGATATTACCGGAAATCCAGCCCTGAGATCGGCAGTTTGTGCCGACTATTACCAGAAAAAAATGGACATCGATCCGTCCGAAGTTTTTATCAGCGATGGCGCTCAATCGGTTTCGGTCAATATTCAAGAACTGTTTGCTCCAGATAATACAGTAGCAGTACAAAACCCCACTTACCCCTCTTTTGTGGAAGGAACCTTAGTGGCAGGTCGTCCATTGGTAAACTTGCCCTGTCGCGAGGACAATAATTTTGTGCCCAAGCTTCCGGATGAAAAAGTAGATCTGATTTATCTGTGCTTTCCCAATAACCCCACGGGAGCGGTTGCTACTCCCGAACAGCTCCAAGCTTTTGTGGACTATGCCAGAAGTCACCAAGCTGTAATTATTTTCGATGCTGTTTACAGCCCATTTATTACGACCCCAAACATACCCCAGAGTATTTATGAAATCGAAGGGGCCAAAGAATGCGCCATTGAAATTGGCAGTTTTTCCAAATGGGCAAATTTCACCGGTTTGAGGGTGGGGTGGTGCGTTATTCCTCAAGGGCTAACCATTAAAAATACAGTGCCAGGAGAATTAAATGATTTGTGGCGGCTCCGCCATGCTGTTAAGTTTTGGGGTACGGCTAATGTTGCCCAGCACGGAGCGATCGCTGCTTTATCCCCAGCAGGGCAACAGGAATGTCAAGAAGTGGTACAGTATTACCTGAAAAATGCTCGCTTGCTCCGACAGGGTTTGGCAGCAACGGGGCTAACGTGCTTTGGTGGCATTGATAGTCCTTTTGTTTGGGTCAAGGCACCCCAAGGCTTGTCATCCTGGCAGTTTTTTCAAAAAATGTTGCAATCGACCGGGATTGTGGGCGTCCCTGGTTCCGTGTTTGGGGATTGTGGAGAAGGATACTTGCGTTTGGTGGCATTAGGACCGAGAGAGGAGATTGAAGCGGCTGTCAAAAATTTGTGATGGATCAGCAACCGCGCCTTTTCGATCTGGAAAATAACAAAAATAAGGAGTTGAATTATGACTGTTATTGAACTCGAGCGATATCCGATAATTGATGAATTGGATGGAACAGAAGCAAATCTCATCGATAAAGTAAGAGATTACTTGAATAAGTTTGGTTTTTTTTATGTTAAGGATGCCATTGAAGCCAGAGTCAAAATAGATCAAGATCTAGAAAATATCCAAGATTCAGTTGATGTCTATTACGGAGAAGATGCCTACACCGGTGAAGGCTCTGTTTTTCATGGGACTTATAGCCGATTTGAAGTGGGAGAAAGTACAACGACAGAGCAATACTTTGATTTTTTTAACCAGCTACTGGACATCATCTCTCGTGCTTTGGGATACCCGGAAGAATTTTTAAAAGAATTTTCGCAACAAGAAAACTATGGGTTGTATATTTACGATCGAGAAGAAGAGTATATGAAATACATCAAAAAGGTCGATTCCGAAGAGATTTCGATTGCACCTCATAAGGATAGATCCTTAATTACGATTATAATTTCGATTGCAGGGTTTGAAGGCTACAAACAAGAGTATGGCTGGTTTTCTATTCCAGATCGGGAAGGTTACCTGATGGTTCAGGCAGGCACGCTTTTGCAGGATTTAACTAAGGAAGCAATTAAAGCAAACATTCATCGGGTTCGAGGATATGATTCCTCGAAAGCATTATTTTGGAGTAATTTAATCCCGGTCTAGTCAAAACAGCGATCAGCATGTAGGGTGGGCAAAAACATTTTGTTTTTTTTTGTTTTATAGATAAAAGAACTTTGCCCACCCTGCTTTAATTGGTATTTTGTTTACGGAATTCCCTAATGCTGCGAGGTATGTTGAGATCAAATCTGTAGCCCAAGGGTATCTTAGAGGAAGATAGGGACAAACTACTAGAAACCTCATGGCATCTATTCCTAATCCAACTCTGGCAGCTGGTCTAGAAGCTCTGAAACAGGGCAATTACCAGGATGCGATCGCACACTTAGAAGGTGTCTGTGAGATGGAGTTGGATGACTCCATTGTGACGGAAGCCTCTCAATCCCTAGTGCAGGCATATCCTAAGCATGGTCAACCGGAAAAAGCGATCGCACTTTGCCAACACCTGAGGGAACACCCTGACCCCCAGATACAGGAATGGGCAGCTAAAATCGAGGCTGAGCTGAATTGAACAAAATGTCTCGCGCAGTGCGTTCAAGATTGTAGGGTGGGCAAAAACATTTTGGTTATTTTGACTATTCCCCATCAGCGACGGCATTAGAAAAGTACCAAAGATGGGCATTCCAATTAGTATCGAAATCGTTGGGTAATCGCTCCTGAAGACTAGAAGATTGTAGGTGAAGTAGCTCTGGTTTTTTGAGGGGAATTGGGATTACAGTCCAATTTTTCCTGTTCTTGAACTGGCTATGGAGTTTCTCAGTATATGGTAGCACTGCCGCACTATACTTTTGACTACTTACCACCTCTGTGACTGCATCAAGCTGCCCTAGGACAGAAATCACAATACGATCCAATCGTGGCGCACCTTTTACATAGTTGGGAAAGGCATTCAGTACAATTTCTTTGCCTGAGTCAAATGTCTCAACCTGGAAAGGTCCACTGCCAATGGGCTTCAGCTGAAAGCTTTTTTGATTGTAAGCGTGGCGCGGTACTATACCGATAGTCATCACAGAGGCAATGTAGCGTGGTAGTTGAGACTCAACAATGTCAATGGGGCGGGGGCGTGATTGGTCAACGATTTCGATAGACTCAATCTGATCAGACTCAATCTGATCAATGTTCTGCCTAGACTGAATCTGATCCCGGTCAATGGGCGTAATGGTATCATCCTTATCAATATCAACTTGATCAGAATTATCGTCTTTGCGTTCCTCTTCTTTGAGAAAAGGCCACAGTACTTCAAAGCTGATTATCCGATCATTAACGACATTGATACCTCTGATTATGTTTATTACCCGCGTATTTGGGCTTGAGTTAAGTTTTTTAATATATACCTGATAGGTAAACTCCACATCAGCTGTAGTAAGCTGTTTTCCGTCATGGAAACTCACATTTTCAGACAGCTGGAAAGAAATTAGTCGAGTATTCTTGTCCCTATTTTCACTCCACCACCAACGAGTGGCAATATCCGGCACGAAAGCCCCTCTTTTTGGATCAAGACGACCCAAACCACGGAAGACTAGGCTCAACACATCCCCTGGACCGTAGTTTATATCCGCTGAAGGGTAGTTGATGTTCACTAATGGGTCAAGGGTATTGATCTCACGAAAATCAGCAATGGTTAGTTGGTTTAGACCTTTAACCTCAATCTGTCTGGTAAAGGTGCTGTTAGCTCGGTTGAGGTCTAAATGCTTGTGGTTGGGATCAGCAGTGAAGCGGATGGTGTGGGAACCAGCTTCGAGTCTGAGCTGGCGACGGATACTGCTGTCTTGCGATCGCTGATTGGGCTGCAAGGGACCATGGGATTGGATTGGCTGCGGCTTGTTATCCACTGTCCACTGTACCTCGAAGGCATCAGAAGAACTATTCCCTTGATTGATTAGATCAGCTTCAATGGTAATCAGCTCTCCTGCTGATGGTTGATCTGGTATGATAGTAATATTGCGCACTCCTAAATCAACGCTGATTGCTTCCCAAGACAGCAGATTAGTGGTTTGACCATCGATAACCACAAACAAGACACCAGAGCCAGTTACTTCGGGCATGGTAACTATTAAACGGGACTTGCTCCACTCCAGAATCTGTGCTGGTTGACCTTGGAACAAAACTGCGGCATTAGGGTCGCGATCGCCAAAATTATCTCCCTCAATCACAACCTGACTTCCCGGTAGTCCTTTTGCTGGCTTGACCTCACTCAAGAACGGTAGCTGTCGCCATATCCGAATCCGTGAATCAGCAATTCCAGTTTTGCGGCTGAGTTCAGCTACCATTGCTGCTGTTTGGGTGTAGCCTTCAAGGTCATTAACTGAGTAAATCCCAATTCCATTTAATTGTTTGATTTCAGCTTCGGTAATACCAGGTAGAGTAGCCAGGGGCCTGGTGCTGATCGGTTGATCAAGTTGCTTACGCACTCCTTGTAACTGGCTTTCTAGGACTTGGGCAAAATCCAGTTTGATAACAGTAGCGCTATTTTCTCCAGGGTCTGTAGTCCGAAATAAGATTTTCCCGTCAGAGGTACGGCGCAGCTTAACTTCTATATCCAGTTTAAGCTGTTTAATCGCCATCGACTTGCCACGGGCATAAGATTTCAAAGAAAGGGTATCTTCAGCACGGTCAATTTCAGCAGCGATCGCATCAACCATCTCCGCTAGCTGCCATTCCGTGTTTTCGTCTTTATCGCTGTTTGTATTGTTTTTTGTATTACTTTTTGTATTATCGTTGCTGGCTGTTAATGATTCCTCATTAGTCATAGTAGTTTACTAGCAAATTAAACTTCGGAATAGTAGTCTTATCAGCGCGTTTGTATTTGATATTTAAACCTGTATGGTCTTTTTTTATTAGACAATAAAACTCTAGATCTGTTTCCCCTCCTGGGAGGGGTTAGGGGTGGGTTCCTATTGCCTATTGCCTTGCCCGTAGCGCTATAGTTAGTTTTCAGGAGCGATAGTCATGCGGATCCGACCTAGTTTACCGACAGGGGGAGTTTCTAGGGTTGAAGGTAAACTAATCATTACTCGTGATGTGGTTTCCTCTTGATTTAAAAATTGCCCATCGGTTTGTAGGTATAAATGGGCTGGAATATCAAAATAAACATCCGTAACCTGTAAATTCGTTCCTGCTGCGCTGTCAGAACTTGTCTGGTCGAGGGTGCCAGATACTTCTTGAAGGAGCAGGGCAATTAAATTGCCTAGTGTGATGTCAGCCATAGGTAATGATAGATAGGGGATGATTGAGGTTACTTAATAAGGGAGCAGGGAATCGGGAGTCGGGAATCGGGAATCGGGAATTAGGAATCGGGAATCGGGAATCGGGAATCGGGAATCGGGAATTGGAACAAAATCTTGTGTACCTTATTACTATTAGAACAGTAATGTGAGCACTGCTAGATATAATTTACGGATAATTACCCTTAATAAAAATCCTAAGCACTCAGCCGTCAGCTGTCAGCCGTCAGCCTTTGGCTGATAGGACTTAAAGTGGCGTTGCTTAATAATGGAATGATTTTAAGAGTGAGGTGGAATGGGCATCTTGCCGTGGAATGGGCATCAGGCGTGGAACTGGCATCTTGCCAGTTTCATGCTTATTTTCGGGCGGGCAGGATGCCCACTCTACGAATATTAATTCTTGTGGAGCGGGCAGGATGCCCACTCTACGAATATTCATTCTTGTGGGGCGGGCAGGATGCCCACTCTAGGAATATTCATTCGAAGATTCAGCAACGCCCTTAAAGTAGCGTGCCCGTAGCGTATTAGCTGATAGCTGATCGCTGATCGCTGATTGCTGAATGCTTACAGATGATCAAGTTATCCGTTCGATTCTACTATTGGGAAGGTCTCGGTGCGGAAGCGAATTTTAACCTGACCAATGATTTCAGTACTCATGGTGACGTTATCAAATGAACTTTCATTGGTTGCTTTGACTTTTAGTTTGTTGAAGTTCGCTCCAACAGAAGCGCGACCCCATCCCCACCTAGCACTGGCTCGGATAGAAGCGCCAGCTTGTAAACGGTCGTACTCGCTTTTTCGTCTAGTTTCTGTTTCGGTAGCAGTAACGTTAAAGGTAAGTTTAGAAAAGATTTCACCATCGGTGATCACAATCCGTGCCATACCCTGCCTTGCCATCTCCCGGAGATGATCAATCAAGCTTTGTGCCAGTGACTCAGAGAGTTTCCGACGAATTAGTTGGACTTGAACATCTGTGAAAGCATTCTTCTGCTCTGGTGTGATAGTGAGTTTAAGGGGTTTTTCCAGGTTGGCCGTTTCTGCTTCTAATGCTCTTGCTACCTCCTGTAACTTAGTAACACCAGCCTTGCCAGGATTCCCTGTTTTTGGGTCTCTAGGTGTGTTTGGAAATTTATAGCTCGGGCGTACAACAGTGCCGCCATTTCCATCCGGGTAGTTTTCATTAAGGTGTGCGTTAATCTCCGCATCAGAGACATTCTCAGCCTCGAACTGCTTGAGGGTTTTAGCTAGGTTAGCAACCAGCTCAGCATAGGCTTCGATCTGTCTGATTGTCGCAGCGATAATAGCATCGAAAGTGCCGTTAATTAAGCCAGCAGTAAACTCCACAAAGCCTAGGTCTTGTACTTGCTTGGCGGCATTAATACCGGTATTAACAGCATCACCGATAGCCATGCCTCCAACCATGGATATCTGAGACTGCTGCTGATTCAGTTTTTCTTCAACCAATTCCTGGAGTGTGTTACCGAGGATATCAGCAATACCATGGCGCACTAGTTGCCGCTCTTGCTGGTCGCTAATCCGTGCTAGCGCTGAATCAACAATCTCGGTGACGATGCGGTTAACACCTTCTTGCACTAGTGCTTCACTAGACGGATTTTTATCCGTGGACTGAATTTCTGGGTTTGGCATATCACCTAACTGTGGCGGAATTGGATTTTCTGAAGTCATGGCATGATGTCCTTAAAATTAAATGGGATAAATCGGGTTAACTTATCTAGCCCTATATTATATCAAATCCGGGTGTATACTTACTGTTAAGACAGAGCATGGTAAGTTTTATGCCCAAAAGGTTGACCCTGAAGCCCCACCTGAGTTGTGACGCCTTGGAACAGCGATATCGTGAAGAAAAAGACC
>NZ_JAAHHU010000239.1:0-7626 GCF_010672095.1 Moorena sp. SIO3I6
GAGGATGCCCAGTCGATATCTGGATTTAAGATCTTACTCGCCTCGACCAGCCATCTGTGATCCTCTATCGTCCATCCCTTTCGGTTTCGATACTGTTTAATTGTTAGTCTTCCCTGTCGAGATGCTTGTAAAGATGGCAAAATCTCACCTCAGCTATAGGATTTACAAATAGGTCATGAACAATCTTGCTGATGTCTCATAACATCAAAAACTCTTTGGAGCTCTTTCCTACTATTCCCTGTTCCCTGATCCGAAGTTCCCTGTTTCGACGGGTCCGCTGTTTACATTTCAAATAAAAATGCATACTATATTAGAATCAAACCAATAGCTAAGCTCAAGGAAATCGCAGCTAAACTCTGGTAAACGCCCTTAGGCATATTCCAGGTCTAAGAGGCTATTTTAAAGGTGTTGGAGCCTACTCGTACATACCCCCCTAACCCGCCAAAGCAAGGGGGTAAGTGGCTCAAAGTCCCTCAGATTTCCGATAATGATCGCTGATGCCAAACATGTGTTACTTCTCAAACATCCTCGCGACCCAGAGAATCTTAATGGGCTACGCCCACGCTACGCGATGAAGCTTTGCTTCCGCTAAGAGCGATCGGAGCCTCTGTCAGTAGACATACTCCTAAAGTAAGTGACAAGATCCCACCAACACTTAGGTTCGCTTTCCCCATTAAGAATTAAATTCCACACAGGTCGCACCTCAGGAAACCTCTTCACAATCCTGTTCACAATTCTTTGCTACTTGATGTGTTAATAATCCAAACTAGAGCCAGCTGAGAAATCAAAATTATTATACTTTATTATACCAATTGTCAAGTGCCAATTTTGGCTCATCTGTTGTGATCACCAGCTGAGCCAAAGCTGATCCAAAACTGTGTCTAGCAAAGGCTGGGCAAATTCGGAATTCTGGATAATGTGTAATTCAGGTAATGCTAGTCATGGCACAAACAAGATCAGAACCCCCATTACTGATCCAAGCAATCCTTGAGGGGTTTGTGGATGGGGTGCTGATTCTAACTATTAACCAAGATTGGTTTCATGCCAATGAGTGTGGACGTCGAATGTGTTCTCAAATCACTCAAGGTAGGTCACAGATAAATTCTATCCCTGACCAAATTTGGCGAGTTTGCGAATCATTAATTGATAGTCGTGAGTGGTTTTGCGATCGCAAACTAATTCTCGAAGCTGAAATTAAAGTGGATAAGTCAGTTAACTTTCGGGTTAGGGTTAGATGGTTAACGTTAGAGTTATCCCCAGATCCTTACCTCTTAGTAACCCTAGAAGATCAAAATCAATCTTATCAAAATTCCGCTAGCACTGATGCGCTCAAATATGGGTTAACTCCCCGGGAAGAGCAAATATGGTCACTTAAAAAAGCGAACTTTACTTACCGAGAAATTGCCCAGCAGCTATTTATCAGCATCAATACGGTTAAAAAGCACTTAAAAAACATTTACGCTAAACAAAAATACTGATAGGTATTACCATTACTATATAGCACTACTCAATTGATTTAGGGACTTTAGCCCTGGCTTTTAGGGAGTAGGTATTGGTGGTAATCAAATTTAAATTTGTTCATCATTATAATTACTAATTTCACTAAAATTATTACTACGTTGAGTTAAGAATCATAAAATATACTAATTTTTTTCAAAAATAGGGGAGCAAAACTCTATGTCAAATAAAGAAAACCGAGAGTTGGATAAGTGGATTAAGAGTAATCCAGATTCAAGAGAATTAAAAAGAGCGCTAGCTGTAAAATTTGCCATACAAGGCTTGGAATATCAAGCAATATCCGAATTCTTAAATGTATCAAAGAGCTTCATTAGTAAGTGGAGAAAAATTTTTCATGCAGCGGGTGTAGAAGGATTAAAATTATCTTATAAAGGGGGTAAAGGCTATTTAACTAAAAAACAAAAGCAAGAAGTTATCACTTGGATTAAAAAACAATATAAATGTAATTTTGATAAATTAGAGGGTTATTTGATTGAGGAATATAATGTAGTTTTTAAATCCCGGACTAGCTATTATAAATTAATAGCTGAAGCCAGGAGTAGTGTGGAAGAATCAAAAAACAATAATCATTATCAAAATAAAGAATTATTGGATAAAATACTGAATCGTATTTACAATCAAGCCTAGTTTTATACTGAGGGGGTGACGAAATGAGCTAAAACGCAGATTCTATAAGCGACCTAGCCCTTAAACCGCGTTGATAATACTTTCGTTTATTAGGATTTAATTTCATTAATTCGGTTACTAATTTTAGACAAACATCCTTAAAATTCATCCAGGTTTGACCATACAAACCAACGTAAAAACTGCTATGCCTCCGCTCCCTACGTCCAGATTCTTTTACACGAGCTACATAGTTTTGTATTCCTTTACGTTTAATAGTTTGACCTTGGAAAGTTGCAGAAGTGTAAGCTATCGCTATCAATAAAACTATCGAAATAAACCGTTTATCCTCAAGCTTTGTGTTTTCTAAGTTATAACCACCACTCTTGAAATCTCTAAACATTTCCTCTATATTAAATCTTTTTTTATAAGCGGAAATCGCCAACTCTAATTTTTCAAAATTTGTCAGAATAAACCATCCTTCTTTCTGCGCTATTCCTTTGAGTTTACGTTGCCACTTACAAGCCACATTAAAATTTGAAAATCCACGAGTTTTAGTAACTTTAACTCCTTGGATAAATAAAGACACTCCTGGTACTAAACCTAAATCATTAAGTTGAAGCCAATTAGTTTTTTTATATTCAATAAACTCGTTATTTTTTAAGCGTAAGCAAAAATACACACCCAAGTCCTGTAAGTATTTTGCTAATTTGACAGAGCAAAATTCTCTATCTCCCAACAGGCAGATTTGATAGTTTTTAAAAAGCGGGATAACTTTTGACAATATTATTTGTTGTTCTGTTAGATTACTACTCCCTAACTTTGGCAACAAAGTAAAATATACTGGAAACGCCCTTTTATCCCAAATGAGGCTAACCATGAATAAATTAATACGACCCCAACTTGTTCGATCTATTGCTATATAAATTAGTTTGTCCGAGGTAAAGTATGTTTTCAAAACTTCTTCAACTATTGGAAGCCAAACTTTTTCAATGGTGAGATTTGGCAGCGATAAAAATCTTTGTATTCTTTTTATTTTGCTTTCAAATTTAATGGGTAAAGGGAGAGCATTTGCTAACTTTTCCAAACTGACTTTCTTGATTAATTGTAAAAGATTAATCAGGATTTTTAAAAAAATATAATCGGCTAGACTTAATTGACTTTTTAGGTGGTTTTGGTAGAATGTTGGTAACATTGTCAATACGTAGGTCTTGTTGCAAATTTAGAGACCTACTTTTTTTTACCACAAAATGCTACTAGCTTTACATAGCAAGCATTTCAGCCTGTTTCGTCACCCCGTCAGAGTTTTATATCTTACTTAAGAAGGCTATAATATTTTAATATTAGGGTTGATACAAAAAACTTATAATAAATGAATCCTCACCTAATCTTGCCAGTCGGTACCCAAGTGGTAACTCGTGTGGCTGCTAAAAACTCTGCGGGTGAAACATTATGTGTACAAGGAGCAGTTGGTGTAATAGTCAAGGCACCAACAGATGATTCCCATGCCTATCGGGTGCGTTTGCCTGATGATAGGGAAGTTACCCTACGTCGCCATGAATTTAGTATTCGTAAACACTTCCAAAAAGAAGGGTTACAGCTCTCGGAAGACTTACTCACAGAGTTAAATTTATATGATCATGTTATCTACCGCTGTGTAGTAGGGTCGAGAGCATTTGGTCTGGATGATGAAAACTCTGATACAGACAGACGGGGTATTTACCTGCCACCAGCTGTGGTTCACTGGTCTTTGTATGGAATTCCGGAACAGTTAGAAAACCACGAGACTCAGGAGTGCTACTGGGAGCTGCAAAAGTTTATCATTTTGGCACTGAAAGCTAATCCAAATGTGTTGGAATGTCTCTACACACCACTAGTGGAAACAGCCACTCCCCTAGCCAAGGAATTGCTAGCTATTCGAGATATTTTTCTGTCTAAGTTGGTTTACCAAACCTATAATGGGTATGTGATGTCCCAATTTAAGAAAATGGAGCAAGATTTTCGGACTAAAGGAGCAGTTCGATTAAAACATGCTATGCACTTAATCCGTTTATTGCTCTCAGGGATCACAGTCTTGAAAGAGGGGTTTGTACCAGTGAAAGTTGAGGAGTATCGGCAACAACTCCTAGCCATCCGTCGGGATGAAATGCCATGGCAGGAGGTTACTGCTTGGCGATTGAGTTTACATCAAGAGTTTGATGCTGCTTTTGCCAACACTAATTTGCCAGAACGTCCGGATTATGAAGCAGCTAATCAGTTTTTGATTAAAGCACGTCAAAGTATGGTTTATAGGAAAGGGAACAGGGAATAGGGAATAGGGAACAGGGAACAGGGAGTAGGGAGTAGGCAACAGGAAACCAAAATTATCACAATTATTACACGGATTGCTATAGTTATACAGCGTTTTTCCTAACTATTAGGTGCGCTTGACCCATTAAGAATTAAATTCACCACAGGTCGCACCTGAGTTACACAGGATTGTTTCACTATTGCCTCTTGCCTCTTGCCTCTTGCCTCTTGCCTGCTCCCTTCTCCCTGCTCCCTACTCCCTGCTTCCTAAAAACATGTACCTCACCCAATTGAAAACTGCTGTATATGAATTTAAACCAAAAACTACTAACTGTAATTTATACTCAACCCCATCCACTGTTATTTGCTACCCTCAGTGGAGCCCATTTGTATGGTTTCCCTTCACCAGATTCTGATTATGATTTGCGTGGTAGTCACATTCTGCCAGTGCAGAAGGTTATAGGACTGGACCCGGGACCGGAAACGATTGAAGTCTCGGAAATTCGGGATTCCATAGAACTGGATCTAGTCACTCACGATATCAAAAAGTTCTTTGAGATGCTGCTGAAAAAGAATGGTTATGTCTTAGAGCAGCTGTACTCACCCCTAGTTATTCACACTACACCGGAGCATGAGGAATTAAAAGCGATCGCAAAACAATGCATTACTCGCTACCATGCCCATCACTATCTAGGATTTTCCCGAACTCAATGGAAACTGTTTCAAAAGATGAGTCCATGTCGTGTCAAACCTTTGCTTTACGTCTATCGGGTGCTGTTGACTGGTATCCATTTAATGAAAACTGGGGAAATAGAGGCTAACTTGGTTAAGCTGAATGAGGTGTTCCAGTTACCTTATATTCCAGATTTAATTGCTCGAAAGCTAGCAGGAGTAGAAAAGTCTGTATTGGAAGATACAAATTTGAATTTTCATGAGGGAGAATATAATCGTCTACAGAGTAAATTAGAGGAAGCATCTGAGTCTAGTTGGTTACCAGAAGCACCATCAGCTAAGGATGCTTTGAATGATTTGCTCTGTAGATTGAGGATGGCAAATTTACATTGAAATTGCTATATAGCAAAGGGAGCAGGGAGCAGGGAGCAGGGAGCAGGGAGCAGGGAGCAGGGAGCAGGGAGCAAGGAATAAAATTTCTAGAAAATGCTATAATAATAATTATAAATAAATTTTTAAATGAAAGTAAAACAATTAGCAATTTCTAGTATGATATTTGCTCTGCTTGTGCTTGGTTGTGCTAGTGAAACCCCAGCAGATAAGACCCAGCCTCAGCAGGTAGCAGGGGATTGTGGTGAACGCCAATGTCAGGAAGTTTTAGCTGACCTTGGCGATAGTTTTCCCGAACAAATAGCTGAATGGGAAAGGGAGTGTAGTGATAGCAAAAGTTTCAGTTTAAAGGTTTTTCAGAATCAAGAAGAACCCCAGCGAGTCAGCTTTATTTGTTGGGATAAACCCGTAGGAAATGGCAATCGCACTGGTACATGGTTAGGGGTTTTGCCGTTAGTAGCGAATGATTATACTTTTGTGAAGCCATTGGTTTGCTCTAATTCTGACCAACAGTGCCAGAAAGTATTGCCTCAATTACGCAGAAATGCTCCAGAGCTAGTCCAGAAAGCAGAATTTAAATGCGCGACCAAACAGGGGTCTCTATTTTTGAGAGTTTCTGAGCAGGAAATCGATATTCGTTGCGGGTTTTTTGCGACCTCTGTTTGGGATTAAAATGGCGATGGCTTAGTGGATAATGAAGACCCAGTTAGTGTTGATATTTCAGTGGGGACTTTTAAACGCTAAAGTTTTATAATTAAGGGGATAGCTGATATCTAATACTATAGCATTTCCAAATATATCATGAAAACTCAGGCTAATTTACACTGCCCCCTACTCCCTACTCCCTACTCCCTACTCCCTACTCCCTACTCCCTACTCCCTACTCCCTACGGGGAGCGCTAATAAATGTCTATAGATAGAATTAACAATGCCAATGCCTTAATTATCGGTTCCAATGGAGGTATTGGTCTGGCTTTTGTCAAACAATTGCTGCAAGATGAATCCTTTACCAAGATTTATGGCACTTATCGTAACCGTGATTCTAGTTCGGAATTAATTGCCCTTGAAAACAACTATCCTAATCGATTAGTTTGTCTATCGATGGATATTACCGACGAGTTGCAAGTATCTGAAGCTATCAAACAAATTAGTGTAGGGATAAACAAACTCCACTTAGTGATTAATTGTGTTGGATTGCTTCATGACGGAAGCTTACAACCAGAAAAAAGCTTGAAACAGATTAATTCAGAACACTTGATGCGCTACTTCCAGGTTAACAGTATTGGAGCAGTGTTGCTGGCTAAACATTTATTACCATTATTCCGTCATAGCGATCGCAGTATTTTTGCTAGCATTTCTGCCAAAATTGGCAGTATTGGTGATAACCAACTGGGAGGATGGTATGGCTATCGAGCATCGAAAGCAGCCTTAAATATGTTTATGCGAACGGTGGCGATTGAATACAGTAGAAAAAGTCCTCAAACTATCGTTGTTACCTTGCATCCTGGTACAACCAATACGCGCCTTTCTAAACCCTTTCAAAAAAATGTACCTGCTGATAAGTTATTCCCAGTAGAGCGTACTGTTAATCAACTACTGGCGGTGATTGAAAAGCTGGATAAAGGGGATAGTGGACAGTTTTTCTCCTGGGATGGAAGCCAGTTACCTTGGTAAACTAGTGTAAGCATTTAGCTATCAGCTATCAGCTATCAGTTATCAGCTATCAGCTATCAGCTATCAGCTATCAGCTATCAGCTATCAGCTATCAGTTATCAGCTATCAGTTATCAGCTATCAGCTATCAGCTTTTGAAGAAAACAGCTAAGGATTAGTTTAATTTGAGGAAAGTCTTTTAAAGAAAACAGGTAAGGATTAGTTTAATAGTCACGAAAGAGGTTGATTTTAAGCTGACCACTGACCGCTGACCGCTGTTCGCGTAGCGTGCGCGTAGCGCATATGCTTAGATAAAACCTTTATTCAGTCTTTAGAACTGACTCTTTTGAGTCGTCTTTGGCAACGTTATCTCTGGGAAAACCGGATATCAATCCGCTTTCAATCATCAAACCAATCCCGGCATTAATCACAACTAAGCTTAAGGTTCCTAACCAAAACCAAGGCTCTCCTTCAATTCTTTTAGAAACGGCTTCTCCAAATA
>NZ_JAAHHU010000024.1:0-13130 GCF_010672095.1 Moorena sp. SIO3I6
ATTACCACATTTTCTAGTTTTTGTCAATATTAGTTTAATAACTGGTATTTGATATAGCGCTATAGTTTTGCGCCTGCCAAGCCATTAAAGTCTATTCAGTAGATGGTAAACCTGACAAAATAATCAGGGTTTCAGCGATTGTTTTCCTGTTCCTAATCTGCTTTCGCGTCCCGTGACCTAAGGTCAACCGCTTTTGGTAAACAACAAAAAATCCCCCACCGGAAGGCAGGAGATTTAAATTAATTACCTACAATTTAAATACCTAAAAAGCTAGTTTCAGCAACCATTAGCCAAATGCACCAGCTGTCGAGGCAATCAAGAATGCGGCGTAGGTAAGTATATAACCAACCGTGAAGTGGGTTAAACCAACCAGACGAGCTTGAACGATGGACAGCGCAACTGGCTTATCCTTCCAGCTAACCAAGTTAGCCAGAGGAGTACGCTCGTGTGCCCAGACCAAGGTTTCGATTAGCTCTTGCCAGTAACCACGCCACGAGATCAGGAACATGAAACCAGTTGCCCAAACTAGGTGTGCGAAGAGGAACATCCAAGCCCAGACAGACAGGTTGTTGGTTCCAAACGGGCTGTAACCATTGATCAACGGAGCAGAGTTAGCCCACAGGTAATCCCGGAACCAGCCCATGAGATAAGTAGAGTTCTCATTGAACTGAGCCACGTTACCTTGCCAGACGCACAGATGCTTCCAGTGCCAGTAGAAGGTCAACCAGCCTAAGGTGTTCAGCATCCAGAACATGGCGAGGTAGAAGGCATCCCAAGCAGAGATGTCGCAAGTACCGCCACGACCAGGACCATCACAAGGGAAGGCATAACCGAAGTCCTTCTTGTCGGGCATTAGCTTGGAACCACGGGCATCCAGCGCACCCTTGACTAGAATCAGGGTGGTGGTGTGCAAACCTAAAGCGATCGCATGGTGTACCAAGAAANCCATAGCTCGTAATTTTACACTCAATTTATACCGTGACCAAATGTTTAAAAATATGGCACAAGCTCAACGACTTTGTTCTTTTGGTCTAGACACGCTTAAGCAACTTTTTAGAATGAAATAGCCCTGACATCGGGGAAATTAAAAATCATCCACTGATGCGAAGTCAAGATCAGGTGAAGGTGCAGGATTTATGTGCAGGAGAAGCAGAGGAAACTTACGATACTGTCTTTATATGTTTTCCCAGTCGTTCAATCGAGCGCCCCATCGATCCTGACTCTTACGAAATGGGAATTTTAAGGAATGACGATATCGTATTCAGAGCTATTAGTGACGTTGGCAAAGTATTAGCACCATCAGGAGAATTTATTTTATTCTATCGAGTTTTCAATGACCAGTTTCCTTTGTATCTGGAAGTGACGTCTCACTTAGCTAAATACTTCGATTTGAGCACCCTTAAATTACTGTGGTATGTAGGAGAAGCTTCAGGACACGGTTTATTGTTGTCTGTTAAAAAATATGCTTAGTAAATATGGCGTAGGGTGGGACAATCTGTCCGATTGTAACGGGCAAGATGCCCGTTCCACCCACCGGGTCTTAAAAGCCTTGTTGTTACTATTCCCTATAATCCATTTCCAATTAAAATAAACGGTGCCCAATAAAAGGGATGCTCCAAACCATACTCTACTTTGGTAATTAAAGCAATTTGAGCTTGCCGGAGGGCTTCCGCTTTAGTAACGTTCCCCTGTTTCAAGACCTGATAAAATTTATTCATCAAGGCTTGGGTACCTTCGTCATTAACTGACCATAGGGATGCGATCGCAGCATCGGCACCAGCATTTTGCATCAGATAACCAAAACCGAGGATTTCTTTGCCATCCCCCAATTCTCCCCCTAAGCCGGTTTGACAGGCACTGAGCACCACTAAATCTACATTAGATAAATCCCATTTTTCTTCTACCTGGCTGAGAGTAACGTGACTGCCATCACCAAACAGAATAAAGGAATCTTGTTTAGTTTTGTCGAACAGAGCGTGGGTGGCTAGATGCACTACGGAATAGTCATTCATCTGATAAATGGTATCCCCGTGAAACTCTTTATCGATCAATGTCTTAGTGTTGGGAAAGGTTTCTGCCAGACGCTCTACTTCTGGTTGGGTAAAGGTTAAAGCAGCCAAGTTATGCCGTTTATCCCCTACCGGAATAGTATGCTCTTTGGTGACCGCAGCGGCAAACACTTGTAACTGTGGTGTCGGTTGATTGTCTAGGGATGTTAGGCTCAGAGCAGTAATCTGATTAACTGTCAACCGCTCAATTAGCCATTGCTCGCCATCATAAAGTGCCCCTAGGGGAATATAGCGCAATTTGCCATCAGGAGCATAAATAATAGTTTTGGCATTAGCCTTGGCTAAGTCCCCTTCAATGGGTTTAATTAGCCACTGGTATAGTTGCTCGGCGGGAGGTCTGGCATTACGAGCCGGATTTGCCAGGAGTCTGCGGAAGTTTTTAATCGCTATTTCCAGGTCTTTCCGTTTTACCTTAACCGTGCGGCGAATCGGGGGAGCATAAGGAGTGACTAGGACTAATTCCAAACGCTCATCTAATACTAGGGGATAGAGAATAACCGCATCCTGTTCCAATTGCTGCAGTTGCTCTTGCAATCGTTTAGCGTACTTCTTTAAGTCTAAGTTTTCTGCTTCTGTAGTTTCCCTCAACTTTGCCAAGCGAGCTTCTACCTCTGGACTCTTCAGGAAATTTTGAAAGTCTTTGGTTAGCTTAGCTTGATTTTTCCTAAGTTGAATGATTCGCTGTTGCTGGGTTTGGGTGCGCTTATCGTTAGGAATAGTTTCCAATTCACTGAGTTCTTGACCCAGGGCAATGGCTTGGTCGATAATCGGTTGGGTACCTTTAATGATTTCCTGTTCTTCAGTCAGTTCTGTAATGCCATCAACGGTGTTATCATCCCCTCGCACATTACTGAGGTAATCCTGCAACTCCTGGACTTTCAGTAAATCGAGCACCCGTAGGGCTTCTAAGTTGCGATTTTGTTGGGTCAATAAATCAGCCAAGCGGCGATAGTCTTGGGCAACAGTATTGGTAAAGGATTGTTGTTGTTCAATGGGCAGAACCTTTAACTCTTTGCGGATCCCTTCTCGGACATTAACCGATTGTTTGAAGAAGGTAATCGCTAATTCCGATTGGTTTTGGGTATCATACAACTTACCGATACCAGCTAGAATTTTCCCTTCCCTTAAGCGAGTACCAAGAGTTCTCGACAGGGCTAAAGCTTCTTGATAGGAGGCTAAAGCCTGGGGATAGTTTCCTAGATTAGTGTAAACTATTCCGATATTGTACAAGGTATAGCTAATCCCAGCTTTGAAACCAATTGTTTGATTAATCTCTAAGGCTTGTTGATGATAGTCATTAGCTTTAGTATACTCTCCCAGTTCTTCATAAACTCTTCCGAGCAGATTCAGGGCTATAGCTTCATCCAAGCGATTACCAATCTGTTGAGAAATAGCCAAGGATTGCTGATAGAATTGGAGAGACTTGGGATATTGTTTTTGTTTTTGGTAAACTTCTCCGATGTTAGTTAGGGTTTCCGCAATCCCTTCTTTAGCCCCAATTTTCTTAAAAATTGGATTAGCTTGGTTGAAGTAGTCCAAGGCTTGGGGATAATCTCCCAAATCCAGATAATCTAGCCCCATAGCGTTATAGGTGGTGCCAATACCGGCCTGGTCACCAATCTCTTGACGAATGGCTAGGGCTTTTTGCTGATACTCTAGGGCTTTGGGATACTTTCCCCAGTGACTGTAAACTATTCCGATGTTGCTGAGGGTAGCAGCTTCCCCTGAACGGTAGCCAATGTCTTGAAAAATAGCTAGAGATTGCTGGAAGTATTCTAAACCTCGGTCATACTCCCCTTGGTCAGTATAAATTGTTCCGATATTGTGGAGAGTCTCACCAACTCCCCTCTTGTCACCAATGTCTTGCCTAATTTTTAGAGATTGCTGACGATAGTTTAAGGCTTTGGCATAGTCTCCCCAGCTACTGTAAACTACTCCGATGTTGCCCAGGGTACTGGCTTCCCCTGAACCCTGTCCAATGTCTTGAACAATAGTTAGAGATTGCTGGAAGTATTCTTTGGCTTGAGCATACTCACCCCGAGCATGGTAAACGGAGCCAATATTATTGAGGGTACTAGCTTCCTGGGAGCGTACGCCTATTTCTTGAGAAATAGTTAGAGATTGCTGGTGGTATTCTAAAGCTCGGTCATACTCACCCTGACTATCGTAAACTGAGCCAATATTACTGAGGGTAGTAGCTTCCCCTGAGCGTACGCCTAGGTCTTGGTGAATAGCTAAAGCTTGCTGGTAGTATTCATTGGCTCGGTTATAGTCACCCTGAGCATAGTAAATAAACCCAATATTATTGAGGGTAGCAGCTTCCTGGGAGCGTACGCCTATTTCTTGAGAAATAACTAGAGATTGCTGGAAGTATTCTTTGGCTTGAGTATACTCACCCTGACTCTGGTAAACTCCCCCAATATTATTGAGCGTAACAGCTTCCGCTGAACGTACGCCAATTTCTTGTTGAATCACTAAAGCTTGCTGGAAGTATTCTTTTGCTCGGTCATACTCACCCTGACTGCTGTAAAGTTCTCCAATATTATTAAGGGTATTGGCTTCATTAAAGCGATCGCGAATTTCTTGAGAAATAGCTAGAGATTGCTGGTAGTATTCATTGGCTCGGTCATACTCACCCCGAGCATAGTAAATCAACCCAATATTATTGAGAGTAGTAGCTTCCCTTGAGGGACTGCCAATGTCTTGAGAAATAGCTAGAGATTGCTGGTGGTATTCTAAGGCTTGGTCATACTCACCCTGACTGCTGTAAACTGACCCAATATTATTAAGGGTATTGGCTTCCTGGGAGCGCTCACCAATTTCTTTAAAAATAGCTAAAGCTTGCTGGTAGTAATCTAGAGCTTTGTCATACTCACCCCAAACATTGTAAACTGAGCCAATATTATTGAGGTTAGTAGCAACGTTATGACGACCGTGATCGCCAAACTCTTGGTTAATCGCTAAAGCTTGCTGATAATAGTCTAGAGCTTGGCGATACTTCCCTTGGTTTTTATATATCAATCCAATGTTGTTGAGTTGCTTCGCAATGTTGACGGAATCCTTCAACTTTTCGCTAATGGTTAAACCTTGCTGTAAGTAATCTAGGGCTTGGTCATACTTTCCCCACTTGCTGTAAACTAAGCTAATATTATTGAGGAGGATTCCAGTAGCTTTCTGGTCATCAATGTCTTTAGCAATAACCAAACCTTGCTGGTAGGAATCTAGGGCTTGGTCATACTTGCCCTGAGAGTCGTAAACTTGCCCACTAAAATTGAGAGCATTTATTTCTTCAGAGCGGTCTTTGGTTTCTCGGGCAAGGGCTAGGAGTTGCTGATAAGACTCCAGAGCTTGCTGATAGTTCCCTTGCCTGATTTGAGCTAGTCCAAGCCCTCCCAGAATATTTGCTTCAACCGAGGTATTGTCAAGTTTGCGGAAAATCTCTAAGGCTTGTTGGTAGTAGTCTATGGCTTGGTCATGGTTGCCCAATGCATAATAAGCGTTCCCAATCCCCCAAAGATTTGCACCTTCTCCTGTGGGATTTTTAATTTTTTTGGAAATGGCTAAGGCTTGTTGATAATAGTCTATGGTTTGCTGATACTTTCCCTGTTTAACGGAAACATCTCCAAGATTAGTAAGGGTAATCCATTCCTGAACTTGATTTTCGAGTTCGCGGTGAATAGCTAAAGCTTGCTGATAATAGTCAATGGCTTGGTCATACTGTTCTTGCTTGTGGTAAAGTGTAGCAATATTACCAAGGGTAGTGCTTTCCGCAACCTGATTCTTAACTTCCCGGTGAATAGCTAAAGCTTGCTGGTAGTAATCTAGGGCTTGGTCATACTGTTCTTGCTTGCGGTAAAGGTAAGCAATATTACCAAGGGTGGTGCTTTCCGCAACCTGATTCTTAACTTCTCGGTGAATAGCTAACGCTTGCTGATAATAGTTGAGGGCTTGGTCATACTGTTGCTGTTTATCGTAAACTAAGCCAATATTATTGAGCGCAATTCCTTCCAGCTTACCCTTACCGAGTTGGCGATGAATAGCTAAAACTTTCTGATAATAGTCAAGGGCTTGGTCATACTGTTCTTGGTTCCGGTAAAGGTAAGCAATATTACCAAGGGTAGTGCTTTCATCAGCCTGATTGTTAACTTCCCGGTGAATAGCTAAAGCTTGCTGATAATAGTTGAGGGCTTGGTCATACTGTTTCTGGTTATAGTAAACTAAGCCAATATTATTGAGCACAACTCCTTCCAGCTTACGCTTACCCAATTCTCGCCGAATCGCTAAGCATTCCTGGTAAACCTCTAGGGCTTTGAGATACTCCCCTTTCTGGTTGTAAATCCCTCCAATCCAAAATAGAATATTCTGTTCTAATCCCCGAAAACCAGTTGGTTTAGTAATGGCTAATGCCAACTCCAGGGTTTCTAGCCCTTTATCCAATTCCCCTTGATTGTTATACAGTATTCCCTTCAAGGTCAGGGCTACACCTTCCCTTAATTGATAACCCTCTTCTCGACTCAGGGCATGAGCTTGCTCCACAAACTCCCAAGCTTGGCTCAATTTCCCTGACCTGATGTAAGCTAAGCCGATCCCATTCAGAGCGTAGGCTTGATAGTAGCGTGCTAGAATGCGTACGCTTTTCTGAGTCTCACCTACTTCTTTGAGAATACTCAAACCTTGCTCTAACCTATCTAAGGCTTTGTCATACTCTCCTTGGGAGGAGTAAACTGAGCCAAGACTAACCAGTGCATAACCAATCCCAAGCTGATTACCTACTTCTTGGTTAATAGTTAGGGCTTGCTCCAACAACTCCAGAGCTTTAGCATAGTCTTCCTGACTGGAATAAACTGTTCCGATATGGGTCAGGGTTTCCCCTTCTTCCTTTCGCTCCCCTAGACTTTGACGGATTTTCAGAGCTTGGTGCAATGCTTCCAGGGCTTTGGTGTGTTGAGATAATAGATTGTAAACCTGTCCAAGGCCATTGAGAGCTTTAGCTTTACCGGAAGAGTTTTCCAATTCCCGATAAATCGTCAATACTTGTTGATAACTCTCCTTGGCTTGAGGCAACTGACCTTTAACAAACTCTAACCTTGCCCGATCCAATAACTGCTCCGCTTGAGTGGCTTGGTCTAGAGTCGTTTGTGCCACTGCTGGAGCAACTCCCAGAGTTTCCGGGGCTAGGATCGGTGAGAGCAGGCAGAGTAAGCTAGCACTAGCTAGCTTGAGACAGAATACAGGAATAGTAGAGTAAGTACCCATCGACAAATCAGCCACTTGGTAGTTTCTTACTATATATCCTTAGGTGGTGCTACTTTTATGCAAATTTTACTAAGGAAATTTTAAATTGGGTGAGGGAGTAGGGAGTAGGGAGTAGGGAGTAGGGAGTAGGGAGTAGGGAGTGGACGAAAAATTGCTGTGGGAATTAAAGGGTTCGACTCCCCTTCAGTCATTGAAGTCTCTGGTTAACGGTCAACGGTCAACAGTTAACAACAAACCAGACCAGGTAATGACGTCTAACACACGAGTACCCATTTACCGCTAACTAGTACTAGTTTTTCGCTAACTAGTACTAGTTTATCACATACCAGTACTCGTTTCTCGTTAACTAGTACTGGTGTATAACAAATGGGTACTGGTGTATAACAAATGGGTACTAGTTTGTTATATATTAGTACTCGTTTTCGTTAACTAGTACTGGTGTATAACAAACTAGTACTAGTTTTTCGTTAAACTGTACTAGTTTATCACTTAACAGTACTCGTTTCTCAGTAACTAGTACTTGTTGCTAACATACTAGTACTAATGTATCAAAAACAGGAACCTGTTTGTTCTAAACGAGTACTATTTTCTCACATGCCAGTACTGGTTTGCTGTTTTATCGGTGCTATAGCGGAAATTCAATTAACTTATATGGAGAAGGGCATAGGTAGGGTGAGTTATACCGAGTTGCATTCAAAGAGAGTAGATTAGTTGGATAGGGAGATGGGGAGATGGGGAGATGGGGAGATGGGGAGATGGGGAGATGGGGAGATGGGGAGATTGGCGGAAGAGAAAGTTGTACCTTTGACCGCAACTTAGTATTAGGGGCGGACTTCCCCTTATTGTTCGCTTCGTAGCCAAGGTTGAGATAGTCCGCCCCGTAACGCACCACCGGGTCTGAATTTTAACAGGATGCATGTTCAATCTTGTAAATTTTCCACATCAGCTAAATCTTGTAACCTTCCTGATGCTTGTTTATTTTTTATAAGATTGTCTAAATCAATAAAACTAACCGATATATCGTCAATGATTACCTCGATTTTAGCCTGATAACAGGTTTCAAAATCCTCAGCGGTCAGCGGTCAGCGGTCAGCGGTCAGCTTAAAATAAACCTCGTTGGTGTAGCGTGCGCATCGTGCAAACTGGAGAATTTAATATAGAGAGGTTTTAGTTAGTTTAAAGTTTGGGTAAAAGTGAGATTCACCCTTCTGTTTCCTGTTCCCTGTTCCCTGTTCCCTTTGCTATTTGGTATAGCGAGGATGACCATGTACGGCTACTGCATAACCACCAATTACTAAATACTTTACTTGATTATCGTTTAATAATTGTATAAACTCTTTGAAGTCTTGGTTGAGCATTGTTGTATTGATATTGGTGGTTATGCTGACGGATTATTTATAGGGCTTCTAAGCGTTTTTTGTAGGACTGTTTTTGCCAGTAGCTAAAATCGCTTTTTTGTTGCTTCATTTTTAGTTTTTTAACTACTTTTTCCATAACCCTATTTTAGTGATTGTTAAAGATTACAAATTAGTTTAAACTATAAAAATTACCACCTCGGCTTAAAAATCTATAATCGAGAGAGTTAGGTAATTATAACACTTCAAGAGGATGGCGTACTATGCTGAAAATTTACTCGGCTTTGGGGGATTGCTGCTCCCATGAACCCAAAAATTTGTACCTCACCCAATTGAAAACCGGTATATAGCAAGGCAAAAGGTATCCATACAAAAGTGCGTGGTGGACTGTCTCAGCTATGCTATAATCCGTTAAGGTCGCTTAGGGTATAAGTTTGGCAGCTTTGGCAGGCAACCTATCGACGCACCCCTAACACAAACTGCCTCAGCAAAAGGGAGAGCATGGTTTGAGATCACGCCCACCAGTCTAGGGAAAACGTCCAGCGCCATGAACATGATCGGATACATCCAAGCTTGATAACTAATGTCTAGACGTGATGATTTACATTTCTCCCTGCGCCGCACTCTCGAAAAAGATGGGTGGACGATTACAGATGATCCGTTAATTTTAGTGCTAGAAAAAACGCTATTGAAAGCTGATTTAGGAGCAGAAAATTTTTTTGCAGCCGAAAAAAAAGGACGGAAAATTGCTGTAGAAATTAAAGGCTTCGACTCCCCTTCAGTCATTAATGAATTGGAAAAAACCATGGGACAGCTTCAGCTTTACCAATGGGCTTTGGAGAAGCAAGAACCAGAACGGCAGTTGTTCTTAGCTATCAGTCAAGCTATTTATATTCGACATTTCCAAAAACCAATTTTTCAGCTAGCTGTCGAGAGGAATAAAATTAACTTATTAGTTTACGAACCAGAGCGGGAGGCTATTGTTAAATGGAGCGCTCACTAAGCTATGCAGATATTCTGAAAAAAACCCTGCAAGAGGCAACTCGCGCCCAACCTCGCTTACAAGCAATTAAGCTTTATCCTGTTTGCGATCGCGATTCCGGTCATTTTCTGATTCTGGCTACAGGCTGGGATAAGCAACGCTGGATCAACTCCATTCTGTTTCATGCTCGCTTAGTCGATAGCCAAGTCATGATTGAAGAAGATAACTTCGAGGAAGGGTTAACCTCTGCACTGATTGCCGCAGGTATCCCAGTAGAAGATATTATTTGTCAATGGGTTTCAATCCCTGCACCTACTTCCCAGACCTCCTGAACCTCAGATGACAACCCCCCAAGCTATTGACTGGAATTCCCTAGCCTCGGAACTTACCGGAATAGAAATTATTGATGACCCGACCCAAGTTGCTAAATTATCCCTAGACTACTACCACTTCAGTCCGGTACTGGAATCCCAGCTTAAAGATAAACGGGGGAACATCGTAGTTCGTCCGACTACGGTGGCGGAAGTCCTGGAAATAGCTAGGGTTTGCGTTAAGTACAAAGCTCCCCTAACCGTAAGAGGCTCAGGGACTGGTAATTATGGTCAGTGTATCCCCCTCAACGGTGGTCTGATTCTCGATACTACTCGCCTCAATCAGATTAACTGGATAAAACCGGGTTTAGCCTCTGTTCAGCCTGGGGTCAAGCTAGCCGCCTTTGACAAAGAAGCTCATAAAATTGGCTGGGAATTGCGCATGGCTCCCTCTACCTATCGCACCGCTACTATTGGTGGGTTTATTGGTGGCGGGAGTGGCGGCATTGGTTCCATTACTTATGGAGTATTACGCGATCGCGGAAATATTCATGCTCTCCAAGTCGTCACCCTCGAAGACCAGCCCCGTGTGATCGAATTACGGTCAGATCAGTTGCAGAAGGTGAATCACGCCTATGGCACCAATGGCATTATCACTGAATTAGAAATACCCCTAGGACCAGTCTATCCTTGGGCTGAAGTAATCGTAGTCTTTAATGACTTTATGACTGCTGCTAGATTTGGTCAAGCCTTAGGTGATGCGGATGGCTTGATTAAGAAACTGATTAGCATTCACGCTTGGCCAATTCCATCCTACTTTGCCGCTCTCAGCAACTACCTTCCGGAAGCTAAGCACTGTGCCTTGCTGATGATAGCGGAATCTTCCCTAGAGCCATTCCAGGATTTAGTTCGGGAGTATGGTGGAGAGGTCACTTACCAGAAGACTGCCCTAGAAGCGAGTAAGGGAGTCAGCCTAGCAGAGTTCACCTGGAATCATACCACCTTACACGCCCGTAGTGTTGATCCCAGCCTCACCTATTTACAAACCTCATTTGTGAATCTGGAACAGGTGGAGCATTTTTATCAGCACTTTGGGGATGAAGTGATCATGCATTTAGAATTCATGCGAGTAGCAGGACAACTCATACCAGTGGGACTACAAATCGTTCGGTATAGTTCTGAGGAGCGTTTAAATGAGATTATTCGCTATCACGAAGAGTATGGCGCTATGATTGCTAATCCCCACACCTACATCTTGGAAGATGGGGGTATGAAAACCGTTGATATGGAACAGTTGCGGTTTAAGGAAATAGTTGATCCCTATGGATTGATGAATCCTGGTAAAATGCGAGCCTGGGAGCATCGGTAGAGTAAGGAGTGTGGGGAGATGGGGAGATAGGGAGATGGGGAGATGGGGAGATAGGGAGTAGGCAAAAATAGGGAAGTGTGGGGAGTTAAAGAAATATGGACACAACTGGACTCGAACCAGTGACCCCCACGATGTCAACGTGGTGCTCTAACCAACTGAGCTATGCGTCCAAACCATTCATTATGATAGCACATATTTAGAATATAGCAATTTTAAACCCTATAGCAAAGGGAGCAGGGAGCAGGGAGCAGGGAGCAGGGAGCAGGGAGCAGGGAGCAGGGAGCAGGGAGCAGGGAGCAGGGAGCAGGGAGCAGGGAGCAGGGAGCAAAAGATTTCCTAAGCTTTGCTTCGACTGCTATAGCAATTCTCAGCAACCTTTGAGGGAAATTGCTATTGCTAGCATGCCTATTGCTAGCATGCCTATTGCTAGCATGCCTATTGCTAGCATGCCTATTGCTAGCATGCCTATTGCCTCTTGCCTCTTGCTAGCATGCCTATTCCCTATTCCCTATTCCCTATTCCCTTTCCTTCAAATTCTTTTGAAGGAGGACATGACAGATTAGTTCTGCTAAAATATCCTGGTCGTTCAGCCTTTACCAGCATCTTTATCTTTGAGTCAACCAATAGAGACCGCCAGTATCGATACATTAGCCCAGGAACTCGCAGCCATACAGCAAACTGGTTCTAAGCGAATTGCCTTGTTGGGTTCACGTCACGTTCCGATCACCCATCAGAATCTAATTGAGATGATGAGCTATGCCTTAGTGCAAGCCGGTAATCGTCTGATTACCTCTGGTGCCACTGGAACCAACTTAGCTGCCATTCGAGGTGCTATGCGAGCCGATCCGTCCTTGCTAACGGTAATTTTGCCCCAAAGTCTTCAGCGACAGCCACTGGAATCCCGAAATTACTTGGAGAAGGTAATGCATTTGGTGGAAAACCCCCAAAATGATACCTTGTCTCTCGCTGAAGCTAGTGCCTTGTGTAATGCCGAAATTATTGCCCGGTGTCAGCAGTTAATTTGTTTCGCATTCCATGATAGCCGTACCCTCCTGAACACCTGTAAGGAGGCAGAACAGCAAAGTAAGGTTGTTACTCTGTTCTATTTTGATTAGTTGTGATTAATTGTAATTAATTTTGATTAGTGTGAGCTAGACTATGCATCTATCCGGTTCGGGAATTTTACTTTACTGTATTGTGGGGGCAACGGTTTTAATATATCTACCGTATCTGGTAGTTGCCTACAGCCGTTTCAAACTAGGCTATGACCAAAGTGCCCCTCGCGCCATGTTTGATCAGCTACCGCCCTATGCCCAACGAGCGACTTGGGCACATCAGAACTCCTTTGAAACGTTTATTGTATTTAGCGCAGCAGCGTTGATGGCCTATATAACGGGTCAGAATTCAACCCTCGCCATCGGGTGTGCGATCGCATTTGTAATTGCCCGAGTCTTCTACTCGGTGTTTTACATTCTCGATATTCCCTTGGGGCGATCGCTGATGTTTGGCATCGGCTCTCTTTCCACTGGTACTCTGTTTGTTCTGAGTCTAATATCATGTCGGGATAATTACCCTTAATAAAAATCTCCCCATCTCCCCATCTCCCCATCTCCCCATCTCCCCATCTCCCCATCTCCCCATCTCCCCATCTCCCCATCTCCCCATCTCCCCCTCTCCCCACCCCCCCTCTAATTATCGGTCCTCACCCTGCCTTGATATAAGCAGCTTCATTGTCTAGACCAGATCAATTCCACTTGCTTCGGGCAATGCTCAGATGTCGATAGCTCT
>NZ_JAAHHU010000240.1:0-7581 GCF_010672095.1 Moorena sp. SIO3I6
TGCTCCTGAAAATGGGGTTCCTATGGTGATGACAGGTCAACGTGTTGCTAAGGATTCACCAAAGCCTGCTACCGTAAATTCTATTTAGGATCAAAATAATTGTGCAAGTAACTGTCCCATAGCAACAGAAACGGTTATCCGTGATAACCGAGAGTCTTTGCGGCCAGTAAGGTTACCGAAAAGGGCGGTTGGATGCGATCGCGTAGCGTGACGGAACGTCAATCGCATTTTGTGAGCATACTCTTCCAAACCCGGTATGGTGTTGCCAAACAAAATAGTGAATTACTCAGAATATTAAAGATTTTGTGTTATTCTCTGCTGAGTATAAATAAATGTCAACAAAAGTCTAACTAGCACAGCATCAGAGTTTCAGGCACTTAGGTCACCCATCTAACTATCCTACTCCATCGGTCGGACAATTGGTAATCGAGACTCGTTAACATTTTCTTTACAAAAAGTTTTTAAATCGCTCTTTCCCAATTCCTGATAACACTTCACAATTAACAAACAGTTCCGGTTGTCATCGGTACGGGTATAGCTGAGATGATCAGCAATTTTTTTTAGTATTGCGATGCCACGTCCACCACCAGATTCAAGGTTCATTTGCTGCTTGATGTCTGTCAGCCGCTGTTCTAAATCAAAGGGAGGTCCTTGATCCCAGATGCGTAACTCTAAGCGCTGGGGGAATAAAGTAACTTCAACATCAATGGAAACGTCTTCTGGCAAATCTTTGTGAGCATGGCGAACAGCATTGGTAAATCCTTCAGCGAGAGCTAATTGGCACTGCAACCAGACTTTTTGGCGAACAGACGATGGTTTGAACTGGTCAAACCATCCCAAAGCCTTTTCTAACGCCTTAAGGTCGCTAGGAAATTTTTGGATAGATGTTTTCAATTTTTTCAATTCCTCAAAATCTTTTACATCAACCACATACATCAACCACATACATCAACCACATTGAAGCCTGATTCTCTCCAAAGGGTACTCTAAGATCAAGGAATCCAGTTTAACCTAGATTTATATCTCCCTCTACCATGGACTAATACTCAATGCCTTCAAAGAAAATTTTTTCCAGAAGCTTTGCCAGAAGCACTGGGAAAACCATTGGGGCAAATGGGGTTTCTTTTCCCGTTTTCTATCAAGCCAGGGGGTCTCGCCCTCTAGGGGGCAAGACCCCCTAGAAGCTGTTGCCCAAAATCGGAAAGATTGATTGAGATGCGCGAAAAGGGGGAAGAAACCGGAAGCGGTGCAAGAGAAGGAAGTTAGGAACAAATAAATCCGGTATGCCAATAGGGAATGCCATCAATAAAAGTAACTCAGTCTAACTTACCTTGGGGTCTGATCAAGGTTTCGTGAAATTCAGCCGGTCAGAATCTACTTGCTGTCCTGATTGTAAGTCAGTGTATTGATAAATCCTAGAGTAATTTGTACAACCTCAGTGCCATGAACCAAATTCTGATTATTGATGATGATCCAGCCATTCAGATGTTACTGAAACGAACCCTTTACAAGCAGGGTTATGAGGTAGCTGTAGCTAGCAACGGCGAAGAAGGTTTGGTGCAGGTACAAAAGTTACGTCCAGCCCTAGTCATTTGCGATTGGATTATGCCCGGTATGAATGGATTGGATGTCTGTCGTCAACTCAAGGCAACACCGGGACTCTCAACCACCATATTTATTCTGGTGACATCTCGAAATTCCATTGAAGACCGGGTAGAGGGGTTAGATGCTGGAGCAGATGACTTTCTGTGTAAGCCGATCGAAATAGCAGAGTTGAACGCACGAGTCAGAGCTGGCTTGAGGTTACATCAACTAAGTCATGATTTGCAGCACCAAAAGCAGTTGTTGGAGGGAGAATTAGCCGAGGCAGCAGAGTATGTTAGTTCGATTCTTCCAGACCGGATGATCAAACCATCGGTGACCATCGACACCCGATTTATTCCCTCCCGAAAACTGGGAGGTGATGGCTTTGACTATTATTGGCTAGACTCAGAGCATTTGGCAATTTATCTGCTGGATGCTGCTGGACATGGCTTACGAGCTGCCTTGCCCACACTTTCAGTGCTAAATTTACTCAGGTCGCGGGCTCTAAAGTCGATTAACTACTATCAACCGAGTGATGTTCTACGAGGGTTGAACCAAACCTTCCAGATCACTGAGCGAAATGATAAATACTTCACGGTCTGGTATGGGGTATATAACCAGGTCAAGCGTCAACTGGTCTATGCTAGTGCAGGACATCCACCCGCAATATTAATTGCTCAGACCCATGGTTCCTTGATGGAAGTACAACGTCTAAAAACCCCTGGCTTACCCGTTGGTATGTTCCCAGATGCCGATTACATTGATCAGTGCTGTGAAATTACTGAATCGAGCACCCTATATATATTCAGCGATGGGATTTACGAGATTAACCAATCCAATGGGAACGTTTGGGGACTTGAGCCCTTCATTAGGTTACTGGCAGAGTGTAAGCAAAATCACAATGGTGCTTGTCACCTAGATTTGATTTTGAAATCTCTGGAAGCCGTGAACCCTAAACACTATTTTGATGATGATTTATCGTTACTGGAAATCAATTTTTTATGAACACTTTCCCTGGAATAATCAACCTCATTTACCTGAAATAAATTGGCATATTTTAATGAGTAGACAGGATAATCAATGGCAGTCAATCATCAGAAGCATTCAGCCAGGTTAGTGGGCCGATAAAGAACGATTGGTGGCTTTTTTTGCCAATTTATGTTCAAAATTACTGGACAACTAATTATTATGAATCCTGACTTTTGACTGGATAATCCTGACTCCTCAATCCTAAATCGGAGGATAGTTGGTTATGTCGAACTCAGGTTAATTAAGGGTTAGGTAATTTTCCTAAACCATCTTCCTACCTTTACTGAAACAAAACCTAGGATTTGAAAAGGGCTACGCCCAAGGGCGATCGCCCTATAGACTTCCCTGGAATTATCTTGTAGAAAGCACCTCGCTTTCAAAATCTTCTCGTGTAGAAAAGATTTCAAAAACTCTGTCCATGCTGGTCAGTTCAAATAACATTTTGATTTGCTCATTAACTGAGCAGATATACATCTTGCTCCCAGCAGCACGAATAGTTTTCAGAGCAAGTACCAACGCTCCCAAACCAGAACTATCCATAAAAGTAACATCTTTAAAATCAATCAAAATAATATCTGCGTTAGATTCCACCAGCTCAGCAACCTCTTGACGAAAACTGGCAGCTTGTGTACCATCTAGAATGCCTGTGGGTTGAACTACTTTAACAGCACTACTCATATACCAAATTAAGCTAGTTACAAACATATACTGACTTTGCTAGTATAGCCGTGACAATTCATTTCAGCCAGATGCTGACCCACGCCCTACCCTACCACTACAGCACTAATCGCTTCTTTCAGGATTAGCCTCACCGATAAAGAGCATAGTAAACTTGAATTTGGGATGAATTTGGGGGCTAATAACGGGGGCTTATAACTACAAGCAAGATTTGAACCCATCTACCCTTAGTGCTATCCGTGGTGTCCGCTCGGGTCTTCACGGTTCCATCCCCTAAGCCCACTCCCACCAAAACTCCCAATATACACTAGAATTCCCTTGGCAGAGCCCCAAACTATCCTGAAACCATGTCCAATTCAAATCCCATTCCAGTAGTAGTAAACGGTGCCGCCGGAAAAATGGGTCGAGAGGTGATTAAGGCTGTATCTCAAGCCCAAGACATAACCCTAATCGGTGCCATCGATACCAATCCTAAGTATCTAGGTCAAGACGCCGGAGAAGTTGCGGGGTGCGAACCAGTTGAAATTCCCATTCTCAATGACCTGCAAGCCAATCTAGTTCTTGCTACCCAAGAAAAAACCCAAGGGGTGATGGTAGACTTTACCCACCCTGATAGCATATACGAGAACATCCGAACTGCGATCGCATACGGTGTCCGCCCCGTAGTTGGCACCACTGGTCTTAGTCCCGACCAAATCAAAGACCTCTCAGAATTTGCTGAAAAAGCCAGCACTGGCTGCCTAATTATCCCCAACTTCTCCATTGGTATGGCATTACTGCAACAAGCAGCTGTGCAAGCCTCCCAATACTTTGACCACGTAGAAATCATCGAACTCCACCACAACCAAAAAGCCGACGCTCCCAGCGGTACTGCCATTCAAACCGCCCAACGAATGGCTGGAGCAGGTAAAACCTATAATCCGGCAATGGTGGAAGAAACCGAAAAACTAAAAGGTGCCAGGGGAAGTATTGCAGAAGACAATATTCGGATTCATAGCGTGCGTTTACCTGGCTTAATTGCTCACCAAGAAGTCATCTTCGGTGCCCCTGGTCAAATTTACACCCTACGTCACGACACCAGCGACCGTTCCTGCTATATGCCAGGAGTACTGCTCGCGATTCGCAAAGTTACCCAGCTCAAAGGTCTACTATATGGGTTAGAGAAAATCTTGTGACGAGTTATTGGTCATTAGTCATTAGTCATTCGTGATTTGTCAAAATTGAGATCAATCACAAGAAATCTAAAAACTAAACACTAAAGACAGATTAATTAACTAAAGACTAAGGACTAAGAACTAAGTACAAAACCCATGCTAATTCCGATCACTCGCCAGAAGTTTGAACAAATCGTTCCCGTCCTAGCCACGGGGCTCCAGTATCGCTACTACTGGGGCAAGTTTCGAGATTTTTTAAGGCGACTGTTAATTTCTTTAATCGCAGTTGTGGTGATTTTAATTTTAGCTTTGATGCTTGGTTCAGCTTTTGCTCCCTTCCGGGTATTATTCGAGATCACTGCAGGGCTTTACTGGTTGTGGGGTCCCGTATATTGGGCAAGTATGCGAAACCTAAAGATGCGCCGATATGGCTATAGTGGCTTCTGGCAGGGTCGAATCGAGGATGTATTTGTGACGGAGGAGTTGATTGGTACAGAAGAACAAGTCAATCAGCGGGGTGAGTTGGTAATTGTGGAACACCGGGAGAGACGGTTAAATCTAGAAGTCGAAGATGAAACTGGATTTATAAGTCAGCTGCAAGTTCCCCTAGAACGCCTCCACAAAAATATTTCACCTGGACAAATTGCTCAGATGTTGGTTATGTCCAATCAGCCTGACTTAGGGAAGATTGCCCAGACCAGTGATATATATATTCCTAGCTTAGACATTTGGGTAAATGACTATCCTTACGTGCAACGAGATGTCTTTGTCCAAGTTAGTCGTAAATTGAGGGATGAAGAGCGCTCTTATTCGAGACAACGTCCCCGTAGTTCTAGGCGTCGAAGGTCTTATTAAGGATTAACGGTGTGCGGCTCGTTCGTGCCTAGGATCCTCTAGAAACTAGAGGGGTAGTGGGATTAGTTGGCTAGAAACCATACCCTACACCCCAAACCCAGTAAGGCTAACAAGGCGGCTTATCACCCCGTCACATAAATGCTATGTAGACTTGGGTTCAGAACCAGACACCACAGGAGCGCTAGAATTCAAATCCAACTCTGGATGATCTTCTGCGACTTGCTGCAAATTCCACTGATTTTTAAACAGTAGCACTGGACGTCCCCAATTATCTTTGACTGTCACAGTATTAAACAAACGCCCAGCTTTTTCCAAGGCTTCCCAGCCACCGGCTACCCAACGAGCCACACTATAGGGCAACATATCCAACCTGGTTTCTACGCCATACTCATTTCTGAGGCGAAACTGCACTACTTCAAATTGCAACTGTCCCACTGCTGCCAGAATTGGATCCCGCTTCGACTCATCAACGGAGTACATAATTTGCACAGCCCCTTCTTCCCGCAATTCCTTCACCCCTTTCTGGAACTGCTTAAACTTAGAGGGGTTAGGATTCTTCAAATAAGCAAACAATTCTGGGGAAAAACAAGGAATACCTTCATACTCCAACTTCTTACCGTTGTAAATCGTATCCCCAATCGCAAACACCCCCGGATTATTCAAACCAATCACATCCCCTGCATAGGCAACATCAATGGATTCTCGGTCTTGAGCAAACAGCTTTTGGGGTCTTGACAAACGAACGGTTTTACCAGTACGAGCATGGCTGACAGTCATATCCTTTTCAAACTTACCCGTACACACCCGCACAAAGGCCACCCTATCCCGGTGCTTGGGATCCATATTCGCTTGCAGCTTAAACACAAAGCCACTAAAGTCTGGATAAGTGGGAGGAATCTCGCCTACTGTAGATTTACGAGATTCTGGTTTCAGGGCATAGTCCAAAAAAGCATCCAGAAACAGCTGCACCCCAAAATTAGTCATGGCACTGCCAAAGAACACAGGGGTCATTTGACCGGAATGAATCAGCTCTAAATCCAGGTCTGGACCAACACCATCGAGAATTTCTAACTCTTCCTTGAGTTGATAATATAAGTCTTGTTCTAGCAGCTGTTCAATCTGGGGGTCCCCCAAATTAACTACCGTATCCTTCGCCTCCCGGGAGCCGTGAGCGGTGCGTTCAAACAAGTGGATTTGTTGTCTGCGGCGGTCAAACACTCCTTTAAAGCGATCGCCCATGCCAATCGGCCAGTTGACCCCATAGGTTTGTAACCCCAGCTCCTGCTCAATCTCATCGAGTAGTTCTAGGGGTTCTCGTGCGGGACGGTCAAGCTTGTTGACAAAGGTAAATATAGGAAGCGATCGCATTTTGCACACTTCAAACAATTTCCTGGTTTGGGGCTCTAGACCCTTTGCTGCATCAATCAGCATCACCGCATTATCAGCTGCTGCCAGAGTGCGATAGGTATCTTCACTGAAATCTTGGTGTCCGGGTGTGTCCAGTAAATTAATCTGACAGTCCTCATAGGCAAACTGCAACACCGTCGAGGTAATCGAAATTCCCCGTTGTTGCTCCATTTCCATCCAGTCCGAGGTTGCCTTGCGCTGAGCTCGCCGTGCCTTCACTGCTCCGGCTTCGTGAATTGCTCCACCATAGAGTAATAATTTTTCTGTCAATGTAGTTTTACCCGCGTCCGGGTGGGAAATAATCGCAAAGTTACGGCGGTGTTCAACAGCGTTGAGCAATTCTGCCTCAAGTTCAGTGGACATCCGAAAAGACTAGATAGGGGACTTTCCTTTACATTCTGACATAATTTTATGGTTATTAGTCCTTTCTGATTGACCAGAGTCTGCTCGTAGTTACAAATGACTAATGACTAATAGACCATTAGCTTGCCGTCCAAAACTAGTCTTGATAATTGAGCCCTGAGGCGAATTCACCTATTCCCGTTTTCCCATTCCCTGTTCTATACTTTTGCTAATTATACTAAATAATAACTAATCAATAATGTGGTGATTTCATACCTGATTTTGGACGGAATTTACTACCTATAGTATAGGGAGATAAATGCTATGATTATAGGTAAGTAAAATTGAATACATTATCGAAATAAAGGAGCTCTATTATGGTTTATGACCAAAAAAATAACATCGACTATGACCCCGACAAGCGCAAGCTTTTATCAGCATTATGTCACGGAGCAATTTTCATTAGTGTCTCATTTATCTCCGTGTTAATTCCCCTGGCTATCTTGTTAATCTCCGATGATCAAGTAGTCAA